>NZ_BAAHXP010000002.1:0-189946 GCF_054656715.1 Hydrogenobaculum acidophilum | reverse complement strand
TGTGCTTTTAAGAGGTGTAGGTAAAGACCAAGTAGAAAGAGGTCAGGTCTTAGCCAAACCAGGTTCTATAACTCCCCACAAGAAATTCAAAGCTCAAGTATACGTGTTATCAAAAGAAGAAGGTGGTAGACACACTCCATTCTTCCTAAACTACAGACCTCAATTCTACATAAGAACCGCTGACGTCACAGGTACAGTGGTAAAACTTCCAGAAGGTCAAGAGATGGTAATGCCTGGTGACAACGTAGAGCTTGAAGTAGAACTTATCCATCCTGTTGCTATGGAAGAAGGCCTTAGATTTGCAATAAGAGAAGGTGGTAGAACAGTAGGTGCTGGTGTTGTCACCAAAATTATAGAGTGAGGAATGTAGTATGGAGCAGGATAAAATACGCATAAAGCTTAAATCTTACGATCATAAGTTGCTGGATCAATCTGTGAAGCAAATTGTGGAAACTGTAAAAAGGACCGGTAGTTCCGTAAAAGGACCTATTCCTCTTCCAACTTCTAGAAAGCGTTGGGCGGTGCTTCGCTCACCTCACAAGTTTGACCAATCTAGAGAACACTTTGAAATTAGAGAATTCAAAAGGATGCTTGATATAGTGAAGATCACTCCTCAGACGATAGAGTCTCTCATGGAGATTAGTCTTCCTGCTGGTGTTGATATAGAAGTAAAAATGAGAGGTTAGGCTATGATGGGACTTATAGGTAAAAAATTAGGAATGATGAGAGTATTTTTAAATGATGGGACTGCTGTAACAGTAACTGCTATCAAAGTAGAACCCAACTATATTGTGCAGATAAAAACTGTTGATAGAGATGGATATAACGCTATTCAAGTTGGTAGCATACCTGTTAAACAAAGCCGTTTTAAAAAACCTATGGTGGGTCATTTCAAGAAATCTAATTTGACACCTTTAAAATATTTGAAAGAGTTTAGAGTTGATGATGTATCAAATTTTACTTTAGGTCAGGAGCTTGGTGTTGACGTATTTGGTCCCGGAGATTTAGTGGATGTGGTTGGTAGATCAAAAGGTAGAGGTTTTACTGGTACGATGAAAAGATGGGACTTTGGAGGTTTCCCCAAATCTCATGGTCATAGATACCATAGGGCTGTGGGTTCCGTAGGTAATCGTACTGATCCTGGTAGAGTTTGGAAAAGCAAGAGGATGGCCGGAAGACACGGTAACGATACCATAAGGGTGCAGTCCCTTTTAGTAGTAGATGTTTTGAAAGACAAGGGTATTGTGCTTGTAAAGGGTTCTGTACCTGGCCATAAGGACGGCATAGTATATATAGAGAAAAGTCATATTGCTTTTAGAAAAAAAGCCCAAAGAAAGCAAAGTCGTTTATCTTATATATCATCTAATATATTAAGGCAGGAAGTGTGATATGCTGGTGAATGGAGTAGAACTAAGGGACGATATTTTTAACGTAGAACCAAAGAAGCATATTCTATGGGATGTAGTAAAATGGCAATTGGCCAAAAGAAGGCAAGGGACTCACTCCACCAAGACAAGGTCAGAAATAAACTGTAGCAAGAAAAAGATTTTACCTCAGAAGGGCACTGGTAACGCTCGCCATGGTGCTAGGTCTGCAAATATATTTGTTGGTGGTGGTGTGGTACATGGTCCTAAACCAAGAAGCTATGAATACAAACTTTCTAAAAAGTATAGGAAACTGGCTTTAAAGATGGCTCTTAGCACAAAAGCTAAGTCAAACTCCATATATGTGGTTGAGTCTTTGTTGTCTTCTTTGGAAAAACCGAAAACAAAAGAAGCTTTTTCTTTTTTAAAAGAGAAAGATTTGGCTGACAAGAAGGTTCTTGTTGTGACTAGTGAGCAAAAAGACGTTGTTTCTAAAAGCTTTAAGAATATACCGGATAAAAAAGTTATTCCTGTTGCTGGTCTTAATGTTTTTGATATTTTGTGGGCTGATGCTATTGTTTTAGAGAAAAGCTCTTTGGAAAAAATTTATGAGAGGGTAAGCTTATGAGAGCGCCGGAAGAAGTAATTATTCGCCCTATAATCACAGAAAAAACCAATAGGCTTATGGAAGATTTAAACAAATATGTATTTGAAGTGCATAAAGATGCTAATAAGCACGAGATAAAGCATGCTGTGGAAAAGCTTTTTGGCGTGAAGGTTAAAGCGGTAAATACTTTATACGCAAGACCAAGAGTAAAAAGGACTATTACTAAAAAAGGTAGGGTATTTGGTACTACCAGGGGTTATAAGAAGGCGATAATTACCCTTGATAAAAATTCAAAAATAGATTTGATGAGTTTGTGAGGTTATATATATGGGTGTAAGAAAGTTAAAACCTGTGACGAATGGCCAAAGACACGCTATACTTTATGATTTTGCTGAGCTTACTAGAAGAGAACCGGAAAAGGCTCTTACGTTTTATTACAAAAGAGCATTGGGTAGGAGTAGACAGCAGGGTAAGATTACGTCTAGGTGGAAAGGTGCCGGTAATAAGATTAGATATCGTTTAATAGATTTTAAGAGAGATAAGAGTTTGGTACCTGCCAAGGTTTACTCTATAGAATACGATCCTTTTAGGAGCGCTCGTATAGCCCTGCTTCACTATAAAGACGGAGAGAAAAGGTATATAATATGGCCTGATAAGTTAAGTGTTGGAGATACGGTAGTTTCTATAAGCTACGAAGATGCTCAAAAAGGTAAAGAACTACCAGATATAAAGCCAGGAAACGCTATGCCGTTGAAGTTTATACCTGTTGGTACATTTATACACAACATAGAGTTAAATCCCGGGAGAGGTGGTAAGCTTGTAAGAGCAGCTGGATTGTCAGCCCAAGTGATAGGTAAGATAGATGGTTATGCTCAAGTGCGTTTACCTTCTGGAGAAGTTAGGCTTATAAACGAAAAATGTATGGCTACTATTGGTGTGGTTGGATTGGCAGAACACGAGCTTGTTAAGCTTGGTAAAGCCGGAAGAGCTAGATGGTTGGGAATGAGACCAAATGTTCGTGGTACCGCTATGAACCCTGTGGACCATCCTCACGGTGGTGGTGAAGGTAAAACAAAAGGTAAACATCCAGAATCTCCTTGGGGTTGGAAAACTAAAGGCTACAAAACCAAGAGAGGCAAGAGATATTCTGATAGATTTATCATATCTAAAAGAAACGCCGGAGGTAAAGTCTAATGGGTTTTAGAGGCGCTTGGAACAAGAGAAATAGATTGATAGAGGATTTGGATACATTTTTAAAGCTTTACAAGAAAGCTCAAAAGGCTTATAAGAAAGTAAGAAACGTAGAGTTTTCTAACAACGAAGAGCTGATAGAAAATGCTAAAAAGAGATACCAAGAGATATGGCAAGAGTTTAAGGCTTTTGTAGAGAAGAAAGCATGGGTGGACCCTAAGCTATGGGCTACCATAAAAAAGATGAACCAGACTGGTGATAGAAAGGTTGTCAAAACGTATTCTAGGGATAGTCAAATAATACCAGAGTTTGTGAATCATACAATAGCTGTTCACAACGGCAAGACTTTTGTACCTGTTTATATAACTCCAGAGATGGTAGGGCATAAACTGGGAGAGTTTGCTCCTACTAGGACGTTTAGGTCTCATCCAGATAAATCTGCAAAAGTGGTAAAAAAGAAGTGAGGTATAGCTTATGAGCGTTAAAGATGTGGAAGTAGTAAGCAAGGCAATTCATAAAAACGCTAGAATATCACCTTTAAAAGCTTCCCAAGTGTTGAGGCTTTTAAGAGGAAAACCGGTAGAATACGCTATGTATCAGCTTAGTTTCATGAACAAAAAAGCCGCTGTTATAATTAAGAAAGTGTTAAAAAGTGCTATCTCCAATGCGGAACAAAAAGGTATAGATGCTACAAAGTTAATTATTTTAGAAGCAAAAGCTGATAAAGGTATTATGTTTAGACGATGGATGCCAAGGGCGCACGGTAGGGCTACAATGATGAGAAAAAATACTTCTCATATAACGATTGTTTTAGGAGAACCAAAAGAGATGAACGAGGAGGCTAAATAATGGGTCAAAAAACACATCCCATAGGTTTTAGAATAGGTGTAACCAAAGATTGGTTAGGCAAGTGGTGTACTTCTAAAAAAGATTATCCTGGTGTGTTGCATGAAGATATTGTAATAAGGAAATATATAAAAGAAAGATATAAATCTGCAGGCATATCTAAGGTGACAATTGAAAGGTCTGGGGAGAAGATAAGGGTAAGGATACTCTCTTCAAAACCAGGTATTATAATAGGTAGAAAAGGTGCAGAAGTAGATCAATTAAAAAACGATTTGGAAAAAATAGTTAAAAATAAAGACATAAGCTTGAGTGTAGACGAAGTAAGGGTTCCCCAGCTTGATGCTCAGCTTGTGGCAGAGGACATAGCTCTTCAGATAGAAAGGCGTGTATCTCACAGAAGGGCTATGAAAAGGGCTATAGACAACGCTATTAAAAGCGGTGCAAAAGGTATAAAAGTACAAGTAAAAGGTAGAATAGGTGGCGCTGATTTAGCAAGGGCTGAATGGTTTTTGGTGGGAAGGATGCCTTTGCAAACGTTAAGGGCTGATATAGATTATGGGTTTGCTACAGCTTACACGAAATACGGGATACTAGGTATAAAGGTATGGATTTATAAAGGTGATATTTTAAAAGGCGGAAAAGAAGAGATAATGAAGAAGATAGAAGAAGACCTGGTAAGCCAAACTAAGGAGGTATAATATATGTCTTTTTTACAACCAAGTAGACAAAAATATAGGAAAACTCAAAGAGGTACTTTAAAAGGAAAATCTTTTAGAGGAAACAAAGTAGCCTTTGGGGAATACGGTATTCAGGCTTTGGAGAGTTGTTGGATTACCCAAAGACAGATAGAAGCTTCTCGTATAGCTCTTGTAAGAAATTTGAGAAAAGGCACCAAGGTATGGATTAGAATATTTCCTGATAAGCCATATACTAGAAAACCTGCTGAAGTTAGAGGTGGTGGTGGTAAGGGTGATCCAGAAGGTTATGTAGCCGTTGTTAAGCCTGGCAGGATAATGTTTGAATTTTCTGATGTGCCACAAGAAATGGCGGAAGAGGCTTTTAGAAAAGTTTCTGCTAAGTTGCCTATAAAAATAAGATTAGTTAAGGCAGGAGGCATAGGAGCATGAAGGCTAAAGACTTACGTCAGCTTAGCATACAAGAGTTAGAGGCGAAGCTAAAAGAACTCAAATCAGAGTTGTTTAAACTTCGTATAACAAAGAAAATAGAAGGTCTAAAAGAACCTTCAAAAATAAGAGACACTAAAAGAGATATAGCTAGGATTTTAACTGTTATAAACGAGAAAAAGAGAGGCTTGAGTGTATGAAAGAGAAAAAATGGCACGAAAAAAGAAAAGAGTTTAAGGGAATAGTGGTAAGCAACAAAATGGATAAGTCTGTAGTGGTTAAGGTGAATAGAGAAATGCCGGATCCTTTGTATGGCAAAAGGGTTATAAAATCTACAAAGTTTCATGCTCACGATCCAGAAAATATGTGTTCTGTAGGTGATTTGGTACTGATAAGAGAAACTAGACCAATATCTAAAACAAAGAGATGGGTTGTAGTAAAGATTTTATCTAAAAATAATTCCGATAGCAATTTTAATTCTAAGTTGCAATCTTAGGAATAATATGTTATAATATCTGTTTCATGAAGATTTTTTAGGAGAGCGCTTATGATACAAAGGCAAAGTTATTTGAATGTAGCTGATAATTCTGGAGCGAAGAAGGTGCAAATTATAGGTATTCCTTATGCGTTAAGACAGTATGTAAGTGTTGGAGATGTTGTTACTGTGACTGTAAAAGAAGCTACTCCAAACGGTGCCGCTAAGAAAGGTAAAGTTTATAGGGCCGTTGTGGTAAGAGTGGCAAAAGAAGTGAAAAGAAGCGATGGTTCTTATATAAAGTTTGACGATAACGCTGTTATACTGTTAAATCAATACGGAGAATCTTTGGGTACTCGTATATTAGGTCCTATAGCCAGAGAGGTAAGAAACAGAGGGTTTACCAAGATAGCTTCTTTAGCAGCGGAGGTTGTATAATGGCTTTTAAAATAAAAAAAGGTGATAGAGTAAAGGTTTTGGCTGGAAAAGACAAGGGCAAGGTTAGCGTAGTAGAATTTTTAGATACAAAATCGGGAAAAGTAGTTGTTAAAAACATAAATATAGCTAAAAAACACGTAAAAGCTGTGGAAGGTGTAAGAGAAGGCGGCATATTTGAGATAGAGCTTCCTATGCCTATATCTAAGGTTATGCTAGTTTGTCCTAAATGTGCTAAGCCTACTAGAGTGGGTTTTAGGATTGAAGAAAAAGACGATGTTTTAAGAAAATATAGATACTGTAAAAAATGCAATGAAAACATAGACCTTGTGTATGAAAAAAATAAGGTGAAGAGGTAAGGCTTATGTCTACAGATGTTAAACAAAAACAAAGATTGCAAGAAAGATTTGAAAAAGTAGTTATGCCTAGGCTTATGGAAAGGTTTAACTATAAAAGCCCAATGGAAGTACCCAGGATAGTTAAAATAGTTGTAAATATGGGCGTAGGGGAAGCTATAAGTGATATAAAGAATTTAGATAGGGCGATGGAAGATTTGAAACTTGTAACAGGCCAGCATCCTTCCATTAGAAAAGCCAAAAAATCTGAAGCATCTTTTAAATTGAGAAAAGGTTTGCCGATAGGCCTTAAAGTTACTTTAAGAAAAGATAGAATGTGGAATTTCTTAGATAAGCTCATATCTGTTGCCTTGCCACGTGTTAAAGATTTTAAGGGTCTAAACCCTAGGTCTTTTGACGGAAGGGGCAACTACGCTTTTGGCTTGTCTGAACAAATAGTGTTTCCTGAGATAGATTATGAAAAGGTAGATGCTATAAGAGGTATGGATATATTGATTCATACAAGCGCTAAGACTGATGAAGAGGCTTTGTATTTGTTGGCACTTTTGGGATTGCCAATAAGAGCTTATTAAGGAGGAAATATGCCTAGAAAAGCTAAGGTAGTAAAGGATTTAAAACATTTTCCAAAGTATCCAACTAGACAAAAAAATAGATGTCCTATTTGTGGTAGACCTAGAGGGTTTTTAAGAAGGTTTAACATGTGTAGACTTTGCTTTAGAGAGATGGCTTTAGGTGGCGAAATCACCGGTGTAAGAAAATCAAGTTGGTGAGGTTTAGGATATGGATGTGATAGCTGATATGTTTGCTAGAATTAAAAACGGTATACAAAGAAAAAGGGATTTTGTTGATGTGCCACACTCTAAATTGAAACAAAACATTTTGGAGCTTTTAAAACAAGAAGGATATATACAAGGTTACGAGATTTTGGAAGATGATGTTCATAAAAAAGGTAATCAACCTACTATAAGGATACATTTAAAGTATTTAGATAGCAGGAAAACGCGCTCTGCCATAGAGAATATAGAAAAAGTCTCTACGCCCGGTAGAAGAATTTATAGACCAATTAAAAAAATGCCCCACGTTAGAAGAGGGTTGGGTTTGGCTATAATATCTTGTGATGGTGGTATTTTGTCGGATGCCCAAGCTAGAAAATTAAAAAAAGGCGGCGAAATAATAGGCTATGTTTATTAAAGGAGAGGATTATGTCTAGAATAGGTAAAAAACCAATATCTATACCAAGCAACGTAAAGGTTTCTTTAGATGGCAATACACTTATAATAGAAGGGCCGAAAGGCAAACTATCCATGCCTATACACAATATTGTGAATGTAAAGTTGGTTGACAACCAAATAGTAGTTTCAAAAAATGAAGAATCTCCTTTTGCCCAGGCGATGCATGGTACTACGGCTGCTCTTATAAAGAATATGATTGAAGGAGTGGTGAAAGGATACTCAGTAACGCTTGAGGTGGTAGGCCTTGGTTATAAAGCTGCTATGAAAGGTCAGGAGCTTGAGCTTAACTTGGGTTATTCTCATCCAATATACTATAAGCCTCCTGCTGGTATAAAGCTTGAAGTAAAAGAAAACAAAATTACAGTATCCGGTATAGACAAACAGCTAGTTGGGCAAGTGGCAGCAGAGATTGTAAAGTTTAGAAAACCAGACCCTTATAAAGGTAAGGGCATAAGATATGAAGGTCAAGTGCTAAAATTAAAACCTGGTAAATCTGCTGGAAAAGGTAAAAAGTAAGGAGTTTAGCTATGAAATTATCAAGAGAAGAAAAGCGTATTAAGAGACATAGGAGAATTAGAAAAAAAATAAGTGGTGTTGCGTCAAGGCCTAGGTTGTGTATATATAGAAGCTTGAACGCCTTTTACGCATCTTTAGTGGATGATTCAATGGGAAAAACCATATTGACAGTTTCTTCGCTTAGCAAAGAGTATGTGGATGCCACTGGTAAAAGAGGTGGCAAATCTATTGAAGCTGTTCAGAAGGTGGCTGAGATTTTGGTTCAAAAAGCCAAAGAAAAAGGTATAGAGAAGGCTGTTTTTGATAGGTCTGGCTATCTCTACCATGGTAAAGTAAAGGCTTTTGCAGAAAAATGTAGAGAATTAGGGCTTATAAACTAGGAGGTTGATGTGGGCGCTAAAGATTTAAACCAAAGGATAGACGCTAAGAGAATAGAGCAAGGTATAACCACCTTAGACGATATACAATTTGAAGAAAGGCTTTTGGAAGCTGCAAGGACTACTCGTGTTACCAAGGGTGGTAAACGTTTTTCCTTTAGTGCGTTGGTCATAATAGGTGATAGAAGAGGATATGTGGGCTTTGGTCTTGGTAAGGCTAGAGAAGTGCCACTTTCAATTGCAAAAGCCATAGAAGATGCTAAAAAGAAAACTATTAGGGTGCCTATAGTAAATGGTACGATACCCCATGATGTTGTTGGTGAGTATGGTTCTGCTCGTATAATTGCCTTTCCCGCCAGAAGAGGAACTGGTGTTATAGCTGGTGGTGCTGCAAAACCTATCTTTGAGCTTGCTGGATATACAGACGTCCTTACCAAAATAGTGGGTAGCTCTAACAATCACAACGTTGTCAGAGCAGTGTTTGATGCGCTTTTAAAATTAAGAGATATAGAAACTATTGCTAAGGTGAAAGGTGCTTCTGTTGAAGATCTTAGAGAAAGATACAATATATATGCGAGGTGAGCCATGAAATTGAAGATTGTTCTTAAAAGAGGATTGGCTGGTAAAGACAAAGCTAAAAAAGAAGCTGTAAGAAGCCTTGGTTTAAAGAAAGTTGGTGAATCTGTGATATTAGAAAAAAATCCTATGGTTTGTGGTAATTTAGAAAAGGTAAAACACCTTGTATGTGTGGAGGAAATAGAATGAAATTAAATGAGTTAAGACCAAACGAAGGCGCTGTTAAGGATAAAAAACGTATTGGCAGAGGTATTGGTTCTGGTAAAGGTAAAACTGCTGGTAGAGGTTATAAAGGTCAGAAGTCTAGATCTGGAGATAACAGGTTATCTCCTTACTTTGAAGGTGGTCAAACCCCTATTCATATGAGGGTTCCAAAAGTCGGTTTTAGAAGTCCTTTTAAGAAAGAATATTCTGTTATAAATTTATCTACCTTAGAAAAACACTTCAACGACGGAGATGAAATAACAAAAGAATCGCTTCTTGCTAAAAGCTTGGTAAAGAAAGGAAAACCCGTAAAAGTACTAGGTATGGGTGAAGTTACTAAAAAGTTTAAGGTTAAAGTAGATGCTATATCACAATCTGCTAAACAAAAAATAGAAGCTGCTGGTGGTAGCGTGGAAATTTTAGAGGCAGCAGGTGAATAATTTTCTAAAGGAAATATTAGAGCTTGAAACTTTAAGAAAAAGAGTAATATTTACCCTCATAGTTTTTGCAATATATAGGCTTGGAAGTCATATACCTATCCCCGGAGTAGACCCTGTTGCTCTTAGCGATTTCATGAGCAATCTAAAAGGGTCGTTGTTTTCCCTTTACGATATATTTTCTGGTGGTAATCTTTCTAGGATGACTCTTTTTGCCCTTGGCGTTATGCCTTACATATCTGCGTCCATTGTTATGCAGCTTTTATCAAGTGCGATTCCAGAGCTTCAAAAACTTGCCAAAGAAGAAGGAGACTACGGTAGACAGAAGATAAACGAATACACTAAATATATTACTGTTTTTGTGGCTGGTTTTCAATCTCTTGGTATAGCCACTTGGCTTGAGCATCAGACATCACCCCATGGATATCCAGTGGTACCTCATGGAGGGATACTTTTTATAGTTGTTGCGGTGCTTGGAATGGTGGCTAGCACTATGATATTGGTGTGGCTTGGCGATATGCTTACAGAAAAGGGTATAGGAAACGGTATGTCAATGCTTATATTTGCTGGTATCGTAGCTAACTTTCCAGAAGCTACCATAAGATTTGTGTCTATGTTAAAGCACGGTGATATAAGCCCTTTTGGTTTTGTAGGAGCTATTCTTATAATTATCGTTGTGATTGCTGCTATAGTAATATTTCAAGAGGCTGAAAGAAGGATACCTATCCAATACCCAAGAAGACAGGTGGGTAGACAAGAGTTTGTAGGGGGCTCCACATACCTTCCTATAAAACTAAATCCAGCAGGTGTTATACCAATAATATTCGCTCAATCTCTTTTGATAGTCCCTTCAACAATTTTAGGTTTTATAAAAAACCCAATAGCCCAGTCTATTCACGATGCCTTTAATCCTTTGTCGCTTCCTTACAATTTTGCTTATGTGGTGTTGATAATATTTTTCACGTATTTTTATACTGCTGTTTTGATAAATCCTTACGATGTTGCTGAAAATTTAAAAAAGGCAAACGGTTTTATACCTGGCGTAAGACCTGGTCAGCAAACGGTTAAATTTTTTGAAAACGTGATAAATAGGTTAGTGTTGATAGGAGCTACGTTTTTATCGATAGTGGCTATAATTCCTCTATTCTTAACGGTATGGCTAAAGACGCCTTTTTACTTTGGTGGTACCACCGCGTTAATTGTTGTGGGAGTTGCCCTTGATACGTTAAATCAGATAGACGCTCAAATTATAACTAAAAAATACAAAACCTATTCGAGGAAAAAGTAGATGATTTTGGTGCTTTTAGGACCTCCAGGTTCTGGTAAAGGTACGCAAGGCGCTCTTTTAAAACAGAGGCTTGGTTTTGAGCATGTATCTACTGGAGATATGCTAAGAAGTGAGGTGTCTAGAAAAACTCCTCTTGGTCTAAAAGCTCAAGAGTATATGAACCAAGGTCTTCTAGTGCCAGACCAACTTATTGTGGAGATGATAAAGAGCTTGCTTAGTAGCGCTCCAGATAAAAACTATGTGTTTGATGGTTTTCCTAGGACGGTAAATCAAGCCGAAGCTTTTGAGGATATGCTTAAAAGCATGAACTTAGACGTTGATAAAGTGTTTTATTTTGATTTAGACGATGATATAATTGTAAAACGTTTGTCGGGTAGAAGAGTATGCCCAAAGTGTGGTGCTACTTACAATATATATTATCAAAAGCCAAAAAATGATAGTCTTTGCGATTATGACAACACGCCTCTTGTACAAAGAGAAGATGATAAAGAAGAGGTTATAATAAATAGGCTAAAAGTTTACAAAGAGCAAACATCACCTCTTGTGGAGTTTTATAAAAATAGAAATAAGCTATATGTGATATCCGCTTTAGGTTCTCAAGAGGAAGTGTTTGAAAGGCTAAAAAGTTTGTTATGATAGAGCTTTATTCAAAAGCTGAGATAGATAAGATAAAAAGAGCTTGTCAAATAGTAAGTGATGTGCTAAAATATATAGCTTCTATGGTAAAACCAGGTGTGGTAACTTACGACTTAGAGATGGCGGCTAGAGAAAAGACGAAGGAGTTGGGTGGTATTCCGGCTTTTCTCAACTATCAACCACCTTTTTCTAAAAAAAGGTATCCAGCTGCCCTTTGTGTGTCTATAAACGAGGAAGTGGTGCACGGTATTCCTTCTAAAACTAAGAAGATAAAAGACGGGGATTTGGTGAGTTTAGACTTTGGTGCTATATACGAAGGATACGCTGGTGATGCTGCTCTTACCATAGGAGTAGGGGAGCTATCCGAAGAAAAAAGTAAGCTTATTGAAGCTACTAAAAAAGCCCTTTACAGTGCCATATCGGAGTGTAAACCTGGTAAGTATCTTTACGATATTGCTAAAAGCATAGAAACGATAGCTAAAGAAAGTGGTTTTGGTGTGGTGTGTGAGTATGGTGGTCATGGTATAGGTAGAAATAGTCACGAGGAGCCTTTTGTGGCCAACTGCACAAACGTTTTAGTACCAAAGATGAATGCTCAGCTAAAACCTGGAATGGTCTTGGCTATAGAGCCTATGTTTACTACTGGCGATGGTTCGGTATACAAGGCAAATGACGGTTGGACTATAAAGACCAAAGCTAAATACGCTTGTCATTTCGAACACACCGTAGCTATAACTGAAGATGGTCCAACAATTTTAACGGAGTGGTGATATGGCTAAAAAGAATAAAAATACTGAACCTGAAAAAGAAAAAGGTATAGTATTTGAGGGCGTAATAGAAGAGGCTCTTCCAAACGCCATGTTTAGAGTGAAGCTTGATAACGGGCATACTATCATAGCTCATGTATCTGGTAAGATGAGAATCAATTTTATAAAGCTGTTGCCAGGTGATAGAGTCAAGGTGGAGATGACACCTTATGACCTTACTAAAGGTAGAATAATTTATAGAGTTTAGGAGGCTTTTATGAAAGTAAGACCATCTGTTAAACCAATATGTCCAAAGTGTAAAATTATAAGAAGAAAGAAGCGTGTAATGGTTATTTGTGAAAATCCAAAGCATAAGCAAAGGCAAGGATAATTGGAGGTTTGAAATGGCTAGAATAGCTGGTGTTGATTTACCGGATCATAAAAAACTAGAGGTGGTGTTGACCTATCTGTATGGTATTGGATGGTCAAAGGCTAAAGAAGTTTGTGAACAAACTGGTATACCTTGCACAAAAAAGCTAGGCGAACTTAGTCCAGAGGAGTTAAATCAGTTAAGAAGGTATATAGAGCAAAACATAAAGGTAGAAGGCGATTTAAGAAGAGAAGTCCAGCTCAACATAAAAAAACTTGTGGACATAGGTACCTATAGGGGTTTAAGGCATGTTAGGGGTTTACCAGTTAGAGGACAACAGACAAAGACCAACGCTAGGACAAGAAAAGGAAGAAGAAAGGGTACTGTGGCCAACAAGAAGAAAGTAACTAAGTAAGGAGGTAAGATATGGCTAAGAAAAAAACTAAAGAATCCAAAAAAGAGAAACGTACCGTTAGCAGCGGTATAGTTCATGTTTATAGTACTTTTAACAACACAATAATCACTGTTACCGATAATCTCGGCAATACCCTAGCTTGGGAATCTGGAGGTACTTCTGGATTTAAAGGTACCAGAAAAGGTACTCCATATGCAGCTCAAGTTGCAGCTCAAAAAGCCATAAAAAAAGCTATGAACGAGTATGGTTTACAAGAAGCTGAGGTATGGGTAAAAGGTCCTGGTGCAGGTAGAGAATCTGTCATAAGGTCTGTGCAATCAGCTGGAATTAAGATAAAGGCTATAAGGGATGTGACTCCGATACCTCACAACGGTTGTAGACCACCAGCTAGAAGGAGAGTGTGATTATGGGTAGAAAAATACAGGCTTGGTCAAAAGTAGATAGAAGATTTGGTGTTGTTGTTTCTGGTAAATTAAGCGGTAATAAGATTTTAACAAAGAGGAATTTTCCTCCTGGTCAGCACGGTAGGACAAAAGGTCGTAGGGCGAAGTCCACAGAGTTTGGGCTTAGATTGAATGAGAAACAAAAACTAAAAATGTTGTACGGTGGCTTAAGAGAATCTCAATTTAAAAAATATTTTGACAAAGCATCAAAAGCTAAAGGCAATACCGCATCTGTTATGATAGAGCTTTTGGAAAGGCGCTTGGACAACGTGGTCTATAGACTTGGCATAGCTTCCACCAGAAGACAGGCCAGACAATTTGTAACTCATGGGCATGTTGTTGTAAACGGTATTAAGGTGGATGTGCCTTCTTATCAAGTTAACGTTGGGGACATCATAGAAGTAGCTCCTAAGTCTAGGGATATACCTCAAATAAGGCAAAATCTTGAAAACCTCGATCCAAGAAGTGTACCTCACTGGTTAGAGATAGATAAAGATAACTTCAGAGGCAAGGTAATAGATAAGCCAAAAGACATAACGCTGGAAGTACCTATAAATATGCAATATATCATTGAGTACTATTCAAGGGTATAAGGGGAAAAGCATGAAAGAGTTTATTTTTCCAATTAAGATTTATTGGGAAGAAAAAGATAAAACCTATGGTAGGTTTGTGGTAGAGCCACTAGAAAGAGGCTACGGTACCACTATAGGAAATGCTTTAAGAAGGGTTTTGCTTTCCTCTATATATGGTACAGCTGTTACTGCTATAAAGATAGAAGGCGTACAACATGAGTTTTCTACCATTCCGGGTGTACAAGAGGATGTTTTACAGCTTATAGCAAATCTTAAAAATGTTAAATTTGATTTGAAGGATTCTGATTTAGAAATTCTTTATCTAGAAAAGTCTGGCCCTTCTATAGTGTTGGCTTCTGATATAAAAACACCGCCAAATGTCAGCATCGTAAACAAAGACGCTTACATTGCCTCTATAAACTCCTCAAATACAAATCTTAAACTAGAAATACGCATAGAAAGAGGTAAGGGATATGTGATGTCTGATGAGTTGGAGCAGATAGGTGAGGTTGGGTGGATAGTGTTGGATGCTGATTTTTCTCCTATAAAAATTGCCTCCTTTAAAGTAGAAGCAACAAGGGTTGGTGATAGAACAGATTACGATAAGTTAACGTTTGAATTAACTACAAACGGCGTTGTTTCTCCAGAAACTGCTGTGCAGCAAGCTGTGGAACTCATAATAAAGCACATGAACATGCTTACAAATATATCTTACGAAGTGCCGACGTTGCCAGAACCGGTTCCACCAGATGAGCTTATGGAAAAACTGACATTTTCAATAGAAGAGTTGGATATATCTCAAAGAGCCTTAAATTCTCTGAAAAGAATAGGGGTTACCACCATAGGAGAACTTGTACAACTTACCGAAGAAGAGCTTAAAAGCTCTAAAAATATAGGAAGAAAAGCGTTGACTGAAATAAAAGAAGCTCTTAAAAATATGGGCTTTTCTCTAGGTATGAATATAGGAGAACAAAGAAGTTCAGAGGTGTGAATGCTATGAGACATAGAGTTAAGAAAAAACATTTTAGTAGAACAGCTGAGCAAAGAAAAGCTTTAATGCGTTCTTTGGCTAGGTCTTTAATACTTTTTGAGAAAATAGAAAGCTCCGAGGCTAAACTAAAAGCTCTTAAACCTTTTGTAGAAAGGCTTATAACGCTAGCTAAAAAAGGAGACCTGGCTTCTAGAAGAAGAGCCTTGGCGTTGCTTCCAGATAAAGAGGCCGTAAGAAAGTTGTTTACAGAGTTAGCCCCTAGATTCGAGGGAAGAAATGGTGGTTATACTAGGATAGTGAAGCTTCCCAATAGAAAACCAGGGGATAGCACCGAACTTGCTATTATAGAATTTGTTGAGTGATGATTAGACTTTTTGACGCTCTTATAGAGGTTTATATTATACTTGTAATAGTTTATTCTTTGGGTTCTTGGTTTCCTCAGTGGACTCAAAATAGTTTTTTTGATTTTTTAGCTAGTATAATAGAACCTCCGCTAGAGCTTATAAGAAGGTTTATACCACCGATGGGGGGTCTTGATTTATCTCCTGCGGTGCTTATATTTATTTTGGTCGTGATTCAGCATTTTTTGAGATAAAATATGGTATAATAAAGGTCTATGTTAGAGCTTTTAACAGAAAAATTTAGCGAAAGCTTAGAAAGGTTGAGGGGCGCCAAAAAGTTAAACGAAAAGCTCGTAAACGATACGCTAAGGGATATAAGGTCTGCTTTGTTGGAAGCAGACGTAGATTACGATGTTGCAAAAGATTTCATAAAAAGGTTAAGAGAGCGCATCTTTTCTGAGGAGATAAAAACGCATTTATCGCCTACAGATATGATTATAATGAGCGTTTACGATGAACTCGTAAAAACACTAGGAGGTAATGCTTCTCCTTTAGAAGAAGGTGTGGTGATGTTTGTGGGCCTTCAGGGTACAGGTAAAACCACCACAATAGGAAAATTGGCAAACCTTATGAAAAAAAATGGTAGAAGCGTGATGACTGTTTCTACCGACATTAGAAGACCAGCAGCTATGCTTCAATTAAAACGCATATCTGAGCTTGCTGGCGTGGAGTATATTGAATTTGGAGCTGATAAAAACCCAGTTGATATAGCAAAAGAAGCTTTTGAAGCTTTTAAAAGCAAAAAATACGATTATCTTTTCTTAGATACTGCCGGAAGACTTCATGTAGATGAAGAGTTAATGGAAGAGCTTAGAGCTATAAAAGAAGCGGTAAAACCCTCTGAGGTTATATATGTAGCCGATAGCATGCAAGGTCAAGAAGCTCTTTCTGTGGCTAAAACCTTTAACGAGGTGGTGGGTCTTACTGGTGCTATACTTACAAAGATGGATGGTGATACCAGGGGTGGTGTAGCCTTATCTATCAAAGATGCTATAGGTATACCTATAAAGTATATAGGCGTTGGAGAGAAGATAGAGGATATAGACCAATTTTATCCAGATAGAATAGCTCAAAGAATATTGGGTCTTGGTGATTTACAAAGCCTTATAGAAAAAGCTGAGCAGGTTATAAGTGAGGACGAAGCACAGGCCATCACCTACAAGATGATGAGAGGGGAGTTTGATTTAAACGATTTGAAAAAAAATATAAGCTTTATGCTAAATATGGGCCCTCTTGATAAGGTGTTGTCTATGTTGCCGGGTGTTGGTTCTCAGCTAAAGAATATAAAAGTAGACCAGAAGATATTCAAGCGTATTATAGCAATGATAGACTCTATGACGCCAGAAGAGAGGGCGAATCCAAATATTATAAATTTAAGCAGAAAGCAGAGGATAGCAAAGGGTAGTGGAACTACCGTATCAGATGTCAACAAGCTTTTAAAACAATATCAAGATATGAAAAAGATGATAAGAAAACTAAAAAATCAAAAATCACCTTTTGGTGGTTTGGGGCTCCCATTTTAACTTATGATTGTTAATTGTGTTTATACAACTATCGCCGGGGTGGTAGGCGATTATAAATATCCACTCTATTTGGTTTTTAAAGGCCAAATACAAGGTGTTTAGCTTTGGTAAAGATAAGATTGGCAAGATTTGGTAGAACACATCACCCTATATACAGGATAGTGGCTATGGATTCTAAATCTCCTAGAGAGGGACATTATTTGGATATTTTGGGTACCTACGATCCAAAATCTGGTAATATAGTGAATCTAAACATAGAAGGCATAAACGAATGGATCAGAAAAGGTGCTCAGCTTTCTGATAGAGTTAAAGCTATACTAAAGCAAGCTAAACAAGTTAAAGCTAATGCAAATTCTTAATTAGGAGGTAGTGTATGAGTCAAGCTAGAGAGCTCGTTGAAATTTTTGCCAAAAGCTTAGTGGAAGACCCCTCTAAGGTTAATGTTATTGAGGTTGAAGGCGAGCAGACCGTTGTGATAGAACTAAGGGTTGGCCCTCAAGATATAGGAAAAGTAATAGGTAAACAAGGGCGCATAGCAAAAGCCCTTAGAACGCTTGTTTCCGCTATGGGAAGAAAAAGCGGCAAAAAATATATGTTGGAAATTATAGAGTAAAATGTTTTTATGCCCGCCAAGCATTGGCGGGACACTACAAATAAATGTTGCTTATTCTATAAAATATAATATATTAATTTGTAGATATAGAAGATTTTAGGAGAAAAAAATGTCATTATTTTCAAAACTTAGCTTAGAATTACAGAAAGCTTTGGAGGATGCTGGTTTTAAAGAACCTACTCCAATACAAAGAGATGCTATCCCCTTGGCGTTAGAAGGATATGATATACTTGGTCAAGCTGCCACAGGGACTGGTAAGACTGGGGCTTTTGCTATTCCAATAGTAGAAAAACTTCAGAAAGGACGCCCTGGTGTAAAGGCTTTAATTTTGACACCCACAAGAGAACTAGCCATACAAGTGAAAGAACAATTTTATATGCTCACCAAGTATAAAAGGCTGTCTTCTTACGTATTTTACGGTGGTACTTCTGTAAAGCAAAACATTGATATACTTAGCGGTAAAACCGTTGATATACTTATAGGCACACCGGGCCGTATAAAAGATCTTATCGATAGAAAAGTTTTAAATCTATCAAATGTTGAATATTTCGTGCTGGATGAGTTTGACCAAATGCTTGATATGGGCTTCATAGAAGACATAGAATACATTATAGGCTTTTTACCGAAAGAAAGACATACTTATATGTTTTCTGCCACCGTACCTAACCGTATTGAGCTTTTAGCAAAAAGGTTTCTAAAAAGCGATTTTAAATTTATAAAAGTCCATTCTGTAGAACTAAAGCCCAATATAGAAGAAAAAATGATAAAGCTCTCATCCCCCGGTGAAAAGATGAGTGAGCTTATGCGGATAATAGAAGGTCATCCGATGGAAAAAGTGTTGATATTTGTAAAAACCAGAAAAGACGCAAAGGATTTGTTTTTCATGTTTACCAAAAAAGGTGTAAAAGCGCAGGCTCTTCACGGTGACCTTACCCAAAAGCAAAGGGAAAAAGCTCTAAGTCTATTTAAGTCAGGCGCTGTGAATATTCTTATAGCTACAGACGTTGCGGCTAGAGGCCTTGACATAAAAGACGTTGGTGTAGTAATAAACTACAACATACCTGAAGACCCAGAGCTTTATATACATAGAATAGGTAGAACCGGAAGAATAGGTAAAAGCGGAAAAGCTTTTTCTTTGATATGTCCAGAGGATTCAAAAGCTTTGTGGCGTATAAAAAAGTTTAGATCAAAGATTTCGGTTTGATTTTATTTTATTTTTATGTTTGTGCTGTAAAATATTTCTATGACTATTTTGCTTTATGTGTTTGCCTTTGCAATTTTTGTAAGTGCGGTGCTGTTTGTGGCTTTTGTTTTAATAAAAGCAGAAAAATAACTTATGGGGTGAAAATGTTCAATACACCCCATGCATCTATGTCGTAGTTTAGCCTATAGCCTTGTTTTATAGCCCTATCAACGTAGTCTTTCGCCTTTACAATAGAAGCTTTTATGTCGTTTCCAAGAGCTAGGTAAGAGGCTATGGCAGAGGCATAAACGCATCCAGTTCCGTGGGTATTTCTTGTCTCTATAAAGTCTTTCTTTATCTCAAAAGCCTCTTCTAAACTTTTATAAAAATCAACTCCAGGTTCGTCTTCTCTATGACCGCCTTTTATTATTACGTGTTTTGGTCCCATATCTAGTAAAATATCCGCCGCTTGTTCAATATCTTCTTTATTTTTTATCTTTATACCCGTTAAGAAAGATGCTTCTTTTATATTTGGTGTTATAACGCTTGCTTTTGATACGATGAGTTCTTTGAAAAGCTCAATACCTTGAAAAAGAGGCGTATCGTTTTTGGAAAAAAGAGGCGTATCTAAAACTACATAATCTGGTTTCAATGTATCTATAGCTTTTGATATGAGCTTTATAGCGTTTTCGTCTCCAGCCACTCCTATTTTTACAACCTTAGGCTTTACATCTAAAATGTTTATATGCTTTTCTATGATGGAAGGGTCTAAAAATATTACCTCTTTCACCCCTTTTGTGTTTTGAATTACAAAAGATGTGGTTATACAAACAGGATGCGCTCCTATACAAGTTATAGTTCTGGCGTCGGCAAGTACCCCGGCTCCAGATGTTTGGTCGTAGCCTGCAAATACAAGGACTATCTCTTTCATAATTCTATTTCGTATCCTATGTAAACTTCTCTTACTTTTTCGTTTTTCAAAAGCTCTTTTGGTGTGCCTTCGGCCAATACGCTTCCGTGGTTTATTATATAGCCTCTATCTATTATTCTTAAAAGCTCAAAAACGTTGTGGTCTGTAATAAGTATCCCTATATTTTTTTGCTTTAAATCTAAGAGCAGCTTTTTGATATCTGATATGGCAATGGGGTCTACGCCTGCAAATGGTTCATCCAGCATTATATAAGATGGTTCTATCAAAAGACACCTTGCCACTTCCAATTTTCTTTTCATACCTCCAGAAAGCTCACCTGCTTTTTTATCTTTGTGTTCTAAAAGCCCAAAGCTTTCTAGTAGCTCTTTTGATATGTTTTTGGCATCTTCTTTGTTTTTATATATAAAATCCGCAAACATAAGCATATTTTCCCAAACAGAAACCTCTTCAAACAAAGAATGTTCTTGTGGTAGAAAAGAAAGTCCAAACGTCGCTCTTTTGTAAGGTGGATAATGGGTTACCTCTTGGCCGTCTATTCTGATGATGCCCTTGTCTACTTTGATAAATCCAGATATTGAGTTAAATATCGTAGTCTTACCAGCTCCGTTTGGTCCCATAAGCCCTATTATCTCACCGGGGTGTACTTCCAAAGATACGTTTGTGATGATGGGGTTATTTTTTATGCTTTTATAAATATTGATTACTTCTATCATAAAAGCTCTTTAAAAGTTTTTATATTGTTTGTATTGTTTAAAGAGGCAAACGCTTTGGCATCTTCTAGGTTAGAAAAAGCGTATAAGTCCTCGCCTAAACTTACATAGTAGGCTTTTTTCCCATCTATCCAATTTTTGGTTTGATAATCTCTTAAATATACAGATTTAATATTTTTATCTTTTATATTTAACTTTCTGTAAGATATATAAAAATCCATGTCTTTAATAAATTTTACCATATCTTTTGGTGAATCAAAATATATATACTTTCCGTCTAAGTATATCTCTGACATGGTATTTGGATTGGTGTAAACAAAAGCTCCACAAACAGGACATCTGTCGGATGTTCTTACCTCTGACGGTTCTTTGTAAGCGTTTTTTATATTGTAATAAGTAAATATACCAAAAAAAGACATCAGAATCACAGGGCCTATGATAACCCAAGTAACTTCAAACCATCTTACGTGAAGCCTTGTAAGGGTCAGTCTGTAGAAGCCATACAATATAAGTCCAATCTGGGCTAACATCAAAAACCAAAGCGGGTTTATCTTTCTCATATCATATTAAATATAAAATTTTTTTGAACTTTTCAAGAGAATGTTTTTTATTATAATTATTAAATGAAAATAGCTCATGTTATAAACACTCTTTCTGGGGGCGGTGCTGAAAGAGTAGCTTTGGATATTTTTGATTGTTTTAAAGGGTATGAGCAAGAATTTATAATAGCTAAAAACGTTATTAATTATGATATAGATTTTAAACCTAATATACTTTTTGATATAAAGAAAAAGCCTTTTTATATGCCAGCTTTTTTGTATGAGAAGATACTTCTTGATAGACTCGCCGATGCTTTAAAGGGTTTTGATGTTGTAATATCTCATCTCAGGGACATGAACACTAGGCTTTGTGCTTTAAAAAAAGAGGGTCTTATAAAATCCAAGCTTGTTTTGATAGAACATGTGCCAAAGGAAGTTTATTCTAATAAAGAACTAAACAAGATAAAATCTCTATACAAATATAGTGATATAGCGGTGGCTGTATCTGCTAAGGTAGCTAAAGATTTAGAAGAATACGGGGCTAAAAAAATAACTGTTATAGAAAATGCTATAGACCATGAAAAGATAAGAAAACTTTCTTTAGAAGAAAATGTAAAATTTGGAAAGTTTAGTTTTTTAAGCGTTGGAAGATTAAGTGAAGACAAAGATTATAAAACACTTTTAAAGGCTTTTAAGATAGCAGACTTAGATGCTGAGCTTTTTATAATAGGAGAAGGCTCTAAGAAAGAGGAACTTTTAAATCTTTCTAAAAGTCTAAAAATAGAAGATAAGGTAAAATTTTTAGATTTTAAGAAAAATCCTTTTCCATATCTAAGAGCTTGTGATGTATTTGTGAGCTCTTCGAAAAGGGAAGCTTTTCCTATGGTGGTGTTAGAAGCTATGGCTCTTGGCAAGCCCGTGGTTTGTACAGATGCGGTACCTTTTGCAAAAGATGGTTTTAACGCTATTGTAGTACCAAAAGAAGATGAAAAAAGCTTTTCAAAGGCTCTTACAAGAATTTATCAAGATAAAAGTTTAAGAGACACACTATCTCAAAATGCCTTTTCTTTTTCACAGTCTTATGGCAAATCTTCTTTTTGCAATAAATATAAAAATATCCTTACTATGCTATAATACTTTAGGATGGAGTGCCCAGATACAGCGCTTGGGAGATATATTATAAAACCTATTTGGTTTGGGATAAGAGGGATTTTTAAAAGTGTGTTTAATATTAGGGCTTTTAACATAGAAAATATCGAAGGTTTAGAAGGGGCAATTTTTGCATCAAACCACAGGTCTCACTTGGACCCGCCGGTGTTAAATTCCATTGTGAAGGAGCCTCTTTATTTTATCGCAAAAAAAGAGCTTTTTGAAGCACCGGTTATAGGATTTTTATACAACCATATGAGAGCTATACCGGTCCATAGGGGTTCTGGAGATTTTCAAGCCATTGAAAGGGCTATAGAGCTTTTAAACATGGGATGCAACGTTTGCATATTTCCAGAAGGCAAAAGGGCACCGGCTGGAGAGTTTTTAAAGCCAAAAACTGGTGTTGGTGTTATGGTGGTAAAAACCAAAAAACCGGTGATACCAATTTATATTGAAAACACAGACATAAACTTTCCAGTAGGGGCAAAGTATCCAGTCCCAAGAGTACCTATAAACGTATACTTTGGTAAACCCATATATTTTGGAAATTTAGAAGACAACATTCAAAACTATAAGCTTATAGCAAATACAATAATGGAACATATAAAAGAGCTTGCTCATCATAAACCTACTTAAACCTTGGCAATCTCCAGTTTAGCATTATAGCAAGGATTCTTACTATAAAAACAGATATTACGCAAGCAATAGCAGAAAACGTTATATTGCTGGAAATGGTTATTGTAATATAAAAAAGAATAGCTCCTATGATACTACAGCTTGCGTAAAAATCATCTTTTAAAACAGAAGGGATTTTACCAAGAAGTATATCGCTTATAACACCACCGCCTACTCCAGTAAGAGTAGCGAGTATTACTATGCCAAAGATGTTTACATTAGTGTTGTATGCTACCATGGCACCAGTAGCGCTAAAAGCTGATAGTCCTATGGCATCTGGGATAAGTATCAGCATAGAGTTTTCTATGCCCTCAAACTTATAAATAGATATCCCTATCAAAAGCCCCAAGATAGCAAATATCATATTTTCTTTGGATTTAAAGGCTATCGGCACTGTGTTTATGATGACATCTCTTAATATACCGCCTCCTAGGGCCGTGGTAATAGCTAAAACCGTTATGCCAAGAAGGTCTAAGCCTTCTTTTATGGCTTTTAGAGAACCAGATATAGAAAAAGCCACAATGCCCAAAAGATTTATAAAAGAAAATATCTTCCAAAAACCAATCATGTTAGTATGCTGTTTTCTTCTATAAACCTTGCCATATCAAACAAAGCTCTGTAAGCTTTTAAGAGTTTCTTGTACTTTTTTGGAGCTTCTATTTCTGGTAAAAGCCCAAAAACTGGGTTCATAGGTTGAAGCTCCCCTTCTTTTAAACTTATATAATGTAAAAGAGCCCCAAGCATCGTTGTTTTGGGTGGAATTATAGGGCTTTTCCCTGTTAGTTTTCTCCAAGCGTTTATCCCTGCCATTATACCTGTGGCAGAAGAAGCTGAATACCCTTCTACACCTGTTATTTGACCAGCAAACAATATGTTTTGGTTTTCTTTTAATTCTAAAGTGGGTTTTAATGCTTTGTTTGATTGTAAAAACGTATTTCTATGCATAGAGCCAAGCCTTGAAAAAATGGCATTTTTAAGACAAGGTATGAGCCTAAATACCCTTAGTTGTTCTTTGTAGGTGAGCTTGGTTTGAAAGCCTACCAACGAAAGGGCTTCTCCTTCTTTTGTCTCTTTTCTAAGTTGGACTATAGCGTATACGTCTTTTGATATATGGTGTTTTAAACCTTTTGGGCTCATGGGTCCAAAAACAAGGGTCTCATAACCTCTTTGGGCAATCTCTTCTATAGGAAGGCATCCTTCAAAATGAACTACCTTTTCAAAATCTTTTGGTTCTATTTTTTGGGCTTTTAAAAGCTCGTTGTAAAATATGTCGTACTCTTCTTTTGTCATTGTGCAGTTAAAATAATCGTCTCCTTTGTCGTATCTAGAACCCCAAAAGCCCTTAGAGAAATCCACAGACGAGGCTTCTACTATAGGTGCTATGGCATCGTAAAAATAAAGGTATTCATCTTTTATGAGGGTTTTTAGATAGTTGGAAAATTTTTCTGACGTAAGAGGTCCTGTTGCTACTATGTTTATCTCCTTTTCATCCAAAGATTCTACTTCTTCTCTTACAATTTCTATATTTGGATGAGATGCTAAGGTGTTTGTTATAAAATCTGAAAATATGTTTCTGTCTACTGCTAAAGCGCTTCCTGCTTTTACGTAAGAGAGTTTTGCAGCTTTTATTACAAGAGAGTTTAAAAGCTCCATCTCTTTTTTTAAAAGCCCAGCCCCGGTGGTGATTTCAAAGCTTCCTAAGGTGTTGCTACAAACAAGTTCTCCAAACTTATCCGTATGGTGAGCCTCTGTGGTTTTTATGGGTCTCATTTCAAAAAGTCTTACCTTTATGCCTTTTTGCGCTAAAAAATAGGCTGCCTCAGAACCAGCTAGCCCTGCTCCGATGATGTTTACTTTCATGTTAATATTTTATGCTAAAATAGTTGCTGTGAACGGTTTTTTAGATTTAAAAGCTTCAAAACTTTTTAAGCAGTTTATCGTGTTTTCTGAAAATACGCTGAGTGAGAAAGGATATGGTTTTATAAAGCTTCCGGTATTTGATAGCTTTTACAATCAGATGAGGACTACTACAAACTATCATGAGCTTATCACTATAAGGTCCTCAAAAGAGGTTTTTGTTTTAAGAAAAGATATGACCTATCAGGTGGCAAGTTATATCGCTTCTTTAAAAGAAAGAAACCTGCCTATAAGGATATACTACGAAGGGGAGGTGTTTTCTTGGGAAAACGAGATAAAATCAGACTATCAGCTTGGTTTGGAATACATAGGATACCAAGAAGATGAAGGTATATTTGAAATCGCTGATATAATTAACAAACTTTTAAACTTTTTTGACAAAGATGTGTATATATACATAAATGATGAAGCTATTCTAAAACACGTTTTAAATACTTTTGATAAAAGCAAAAAAGAAAGATTGGAGTATGCTCTTAGGTATAAAAACCTAAATATACTATCGGAGTTTTCTTTAGAATGGCTTTTGTTGGATGATGAGGATATTGTGTTTGAAAAGCTAAAAACTTTAGATGTTGATAGTTCTAGATTAGAAAGAGTTTTTAGGCTTTTAAAAGAAAACTCTATAAATGTCAAACTAGATGTCTCTGAGTTAAAATCAATACCTTATTATGATGGTATAACATTTTCTTTTTATTCGCCGAACTATCCTTTTGCTATAGCCTCTGGTGGTGAATATAGGATTTTGAAAGATGTATACAAGCTTGATATAAAAGCCTGCGGTGGTGCTATATACCTGTCTTCAATATTGGAAAAACTATCTTGATATTGGCACTGTAAGATGTTCCAAATTAAATACGTTAAAAGTAAGAAGCACATAGTTTATATACTGATTTCTAGTCCCGTCGAAATACTCTTGAAAAGAAAGTCCTATAGAGTAGCACTCGCCGTTGTAAGTTAAGTTTAAATATCTTGAAACATCGTGTCCGCTTATATCATCGTGAACGATACCGCCGTTTAGATTGAAAGCTTTGTAAGTGTAAGAAGCTCCGTAGCTTTGCTGGTTTAATGTGTAGTTTCTGTTGATATCTTTTGCTACGCTATCCCCCACAAAGAAGTTAAACTTTTTAAAGCTGAGGTTTACATATTGGTTTTCTTCTGGAAATTCGTTTTTGTTAAAATCGTAAAAACTATCAAGCGTATAAGATATATTTTGAAAAGGTCTAAAAGTTATGGTGGCTCTTAGTGGTAGAAGGGGTTTATGAACTATCAGATTTGAGTTTTGATAACTTGCCGATGTGACAAAAGAGTTTAGTGAGCTAAGGTATGTGGGAAAAGCGTACTCTTTTAAAAACGTATAGCCCTCTTCTAAGTATATGTTTGCGAAGTTAAAGCCTTTGTAAGTAAAAGCGTTGTTTATTTTAAAATCTATGTAGTTTTGATTGGATTGATAATCTTTGTAATCGAATACGGGATTGTTGGTGTTGTCGATAGGTTGATAGTTATAAGAAAGCTCATAAAAATTGTTTATGTTTAGGCTTTTAATATTAAAATTTTTGTCAAAAAATGTTTTGTTTTGAAAAAATATTTGATAAGCTGAAGATTTATATCCGCTTTGGTTTAGGCCGATGTATTTTGTGCCTACAAAGTTTACGTTTGTGCTGTTTGTAAAAGCCCCAAAGTGAAGGCTTTTTATAAGGCTCGGGTTTAGGATAAGCCTATCCCCTTTTAATCCATCTTCTCTATAGAAGTATGTATTTTGAGCGTTTATGTTGTAGTAAATACCCTCAAAAAGAGGATGGGTTTTCCACAAAAAGTCTATCTCTGGAAGTCTTTGAAGCGTGTATGCGTTGGAGTTTGAAGTAGTATCGTAGAAAAATTTAAAGCTTACATCTGCAAAAAAATCTCTCGTATTTTTCTCATAATTTACGTAAGAACTAAGATAAGGTATTGTTCTTTGGATGGACTTAAAATACATATCCTGCATAAAGTAAGGGTCTGATATGGTGTCCAGTTTAAAGTCAATCCCGTCGTATCTTCCATAGACGTTTAATCTGTATCTATTGGACCTAAATGTTGACAAATCCCTACCTGTCCACCAGTCTCCAGGTGTGGATGGTTCTTTGAAGTAGTATATGTTGAAGTTTAAATAATCTTTTTTGGTAAAAGCTTGGCGATATTGAAAAGATAAGCCTTTTCCCTCATTGTTTCTATACTCTGGGGTTATGGTCATGTCTTTATCTTCTGATAAGGCAAAATATATAGGCTGTTGGTATATGAATGCGTTGTAGGTGTTTGAGCCTATAAGAGGGGGTAGTAGCCCGCTTCTTCTTTTGCCCACCGGAAATATAGAATAGGGTATATATAGGAGCGGTAGCTTTTTGTAAGCTAATATGTTTGAGTTTGCATATACATATTCATTTGTTACTTTTGCACTAAAAACGCAAAGTCGCAGTTTTTTATCTTTTAATTTTCTATCTATCTTACAGGTGCTCACCACTCCTTTTTTAATAAAATAAATCTTGTTGTCTTTTGTTATTTTATCCGCTACAAAGTATATGTTGTGATATTTGCCGTAAGCATCTACAAAGTATCCTTGGTTTGTCTTTAAGTTTAAGAATCCCTTTTTACCGTGCACATCTTCTTGGTCAACTACGTTTATAAGATGAACCTGACCAATGAGGGTTATAGTTTTTGAGTTTTTGTCGTATATAGCTTTATCGCAGTATATTGTATAATTTTCATAGTATATTACCACATCTTTTTTTGCCACCACTACGTTGTTTGGTTCTTTTATAAGAATATCCGATAAAATCTTTACCTCTTCGGTTGAAAAAGATATGCCTATTGTTAAAAGCAAAAAAACTATTACATTCCTAATTTTGATAAAATTTCCTCCGTTTCTTTCAAAGAGTTTACTATGAAATCTGGTCTAAAATCTGTTTTGTCTAGGTCTTCTTTTTTGTATTTGCCAGTGGTGATAAATACTGTTTTTATACCAAGGGTTTTTGCCCCCATTAAATCTGTGTAAAAATCATCGCTTATTATAACGCTTTTATCATACTCATCTTTGTTTAAGGCTTTTGATAAAAAAAGCTCTGATGGTTTTCCTAAGTTTGGTAGAGGCTCTTTGTAATTGGTGGCGTTTGCAATCATAAAAGCCAAGGACCCAGACCCTTGAAAATAAAGCCCGTCAGAATCTTTTACAATTTTGCTATGATTTATAGGTATTATTTTTGCACCTTTTAAAAAAACGGCAGATATAGCTTTTTTTAGCTTTTCAAAGGTAAGATTTTTGTCTTGACCTACTATTACGCTATCTACATTTATATCATCTTTTAAGTCTACGTACTTAGATAAATAGTTTTTTAAAGAATCTGTGCCTATTACAAAGCAAGAGGATATTTTTTGTTCTTTGAGATAATCTGGTAATATTGAAAGAGGTGTTAAAATGTCTTTTTCTTCTATATTTAGTCCTTTTTCGTTTAGTATTTTTACAAGCTCTTCTGGGGGTCTTGTGGAGTTGTTTGATAGTATTTTAAAATCTTTGTTTTTTAAAAAGCCCAAAAACTCTTTAGAGTCCTCAAAAATGTTAAACTCTTTATCTTTTACTAAAACCCCGTCCAAATCCACAAGTATTTTCATAGAAAATAGTTTACAATGTTTTTATGGAAGTGGTGGATATTTTTTATAAAAGAGCAACTATGTTTTGGAAAAGCTTTTTGGGTTTGACCATCATATCTTATATAGCGCTTTTGCTATCTTACTTTATAATAAGACTTCCCATAACTCTTCCTTTTGAGATAAGGTTTTACCTTGTTGGTGGTGAGATAACCCTTGGTGTTATAGTACTTTTTTTATCTTATTTTGTGAAAAAACAGTATCTACCTGCCTCTATACAAGAGCCTTATTGGAGTTATAAAGCTATAAAAGGTTATTTTTGGCCTTATACTATAGCTTCTGCCCCTTTTTTGTTTGCTGGTATATTTTATCTTTTGTTTGCTGATTTGATAAGTTTGAGCGTTGGTTTTTTTATAAGTTTTTTTATTATTTTTTATCAAAAGCCCAGAAAAGATGATATAATATACTAATATCAAGCTGGAGGTTTATTATGGATAGAAAAGCCATTGAAGAGAAACTTTACAAAGAAGACCATCGTTATAGACATTTAAAGGATAAACATGATGAGCTAGATAAAGAAATAGCAAAAATGGAAAAACACCATCCTATGACATCCGATTTAGAACTTCAAATAGAGGTTCTTAAAAAAGAAAGGCTAAAGCTAAAAGACGAGTTGGAGCTAATAGTTGCAGAATATATTAAAAAGCATGGAGAAGTGGCATGATTATAAAAGGTAAAATATGGAAGTTTAAAGATAACATTGATACAGATCAAATAATACCTGCAAGGTATTTAAATACATCGGACCCTTTAGAGCTTGCCTCTCATGTGATGGAAGATTCTGAAAAACCAAACTTTGCAAAGGAGCATCAAGAAGGAGATATTATAGTGGCTGGTAAGAACTTTGGTTCTGGTTCTTCTAGAGAGCATGCTCCTATAGCTATAAAGTACGCCGGTGTGCCAGTGGTGGTGGCAAAAAGCTTTGCAAGGATATTTTTTAGAAACGCTATAAATATAGGTCTTCCAATAGTAGAATGTAAAGAAGCTGTAGATGAGGCAGAAGACGGTGATATATTTGAAGTAGACCTTGAAAATGGCGTTGTTAGGAACCTTACCAAAAATAAAACCTACAATTCTACCAAATTTCCAGAAGAGCTTATGGCTATTTTAAAAGCCGGTGGGTTGATGGAATATGCAAAATCAAGATTATCTTCTTAAATTAAAGGAGCTTATAAAAAAGTATTCTCTTTTGGTGGCAGATGAGCCGAAGTTTAAACTTGTTTCTGGGAAACTAAGTAGATATTATATAGACCTTAAGCAAGTTACCTTTGACCCAGAGGGTATATATATATTAGGCAACGTTTTGTACGAGATGTTAAAGCCCTTCAATATAGATGCGGCAGGTGGGCTTACTTTGGGAGCAGACCCTATGGCTTACGCGGTAGCCCTTATATCTTATCAAAATAAGAATCCTATAAAACCTTTTGTGGTGAGAAAAGAGCCAAAAGACCACGGTACTGGTAAGCAAATAGAGGGTAAGTTAGAAGGTGTTAAAAACGTGGCTATCCTAGAAGACGTATCTACTACGGGTAGCTCTTCTTTAAAAGCTGCAAACGTATGCAAAAAAGCTTCTTTAAACGTGGTAGGTATATTTACTATTGTGGATAGAGAAGAAGGGGCAAGGGAAAGTATAGAAAAGGAAGGTTTTAAATTCTATTCGGTGTTTAAATTATCAGAGCTTTTGTGAAAAAAAGATTAGATCTACTTTTGGTAGAAAAAGGGGTTGTTTCTTCACGTGAAAAAGCTCAGGGCTTTATAATGGAGGGGAAGGTTCTAGTAAATGGCAAACCCATAACAAAAGCTGGGACTTTAATAGATGAAGAAGCTAGTTTAGAGCTTTTAGAAGAAGAAAAGTTTGTGTCAAGAGCGGGCTATAAACTTGAAAATGCTATAAAAGAGTTTGGTGTAGATGTAAAGGGTAAGATTTGTCTTGATATAGGCTCTTCTACTGGAGGTTTTACGGATTGTCTTTTGCAATATGGGGCAAAATGCGTATACGCTGTAGACGTTGGTCATCTTCAGATGCATGAAAAGTTAAGAAAAGACCCAAGGGTTTATCTTTACGAAGATACTGATATAAGAGCTTTTAAAAAGCCAGAAGATGTTGAATTTGATATCATAAGTGTGGATGTATCTTTTATATCGCTTACTAAAATAGGGGAGTATATAAAACATCTATGCAACGTCAATACAAAACTTCTTATGCTTGTAAAGCCACAGTTTGAACTTTCTCCAAAATATCTTAAAAAGGGTATAGTAAAAGATGATAGCGCCAGAATGCAGGCTTTAAACAACGTAATACTTTATTTTGAATCTATAGATTTTAAGCTTTTAACATATATGAAAGCCCGTCCTAAAGGTACAAAAGGAAACGAAGAGTTTTTTACTTATTTCATACCAAAGGATTATAATATTTCATAATGAAAAATATACTTTCTTTTTTAGGATTTTTGATAGTTGTTGTTTTTGTGCTTTTGGGAGTATATATATACAGCGTAAGTATAGGACTTCCAGACGTAAGGGCTTTAGAAAATTGGCATCCGCCAGAAGCTTCTATAGTTTATGACTCTACGGGTAAGGTGATAGGTACTATAGGGACTCAAAATAGAATTTACGTACCCATAAGTAAAATCCCAAAAACTGTGCAAGATGCTTTTGTTTCTGCTGAAGATAAGACCTTTTATCACAACATAGGTATAGACCCTTTAAGTATTCTAAGAGCTTTGGTGGTGGATATAGAAAAAGGAAGAGCTGTAGAAGGCGGAAGCACCATCACCCAACAACTAGCGAAAAATCTATTTCTCACTCCTAAAAAAACCATATCAAGAAAGATAAAAGAGGCAATACTAGCTATAGAGATAACTAGGACTTTTCCTAAAAGCAAAATACTTGAGATGTATCTAAATCAAATTTATTTAGGACATGGTGCTTTTGGCGTAGAGGCAGCTTCGGAAGTCTACTTTGGAAAACACGTATGGCAACTAAGTCTTGATGAAGCAGCGCTCCTTGCCGGGCTTCCAAGGGCTCCTACAAGATACGACCCTTTTATAAATCCAAATTTGGCCCTTCAAAGAAGAAATTATGTGTTGTATAGGATGTACAAAGATGGGTATATCACGAAGGAAGAATACCTAAAAGCTTCACAAAGACCTATAGTGTTGAATACTCATACAAACCCTATCACAAACAGCGATTATTTTGTAAGCTTTGTTAAAGATTATATGTATAGATATTTTCCAGACCTTATATATCAAGGCGGATTAAAGATTTATACCACTTTAAACCAAACGCTTCAACAAGCGGCTGAAAATGCCGTTAGAAACCAGATTATTTACATATCAAAATTAGAGCATTATCCAGTCTTACCATGGTCTATTGCGGATACTATAGCAAAGTTTAAAGCTCAAAAGATAGACCTTAAAAAGTCTAAATATTATATAGGTTTTGTTAAAAGCATAAAAAACGGCAAAGCAAATATAGATATAAACGGTATAGAGGTTAGTGCTAATGTTTTTCCTGGCATAGACAGCGGTGAGTATGTGATGGTGGAGTTATTTAGCTCTACCAATGGTTATACGGCAAAAATAATACCTCAGCTTCAATCAGCCCTTGTTAGTATGGATGTGCATAACGGAGCAATATTGGCTTTGGTGGGAGGTTATTCTTATCAACTTTCTTCTTACAATAGAGCTGTGTACGCTTTAAGGCAAACAGGTTCTGCTATAAAGCCTATTGTTTACTTATCAGCCCTTATGAAAGGTTATACTCAAATTACCGAAATAGATGCTACTCCTCATGCTTACAAAGACCCATCTGCCCCGGGCGGGTTTTGGACGCCTAGAAATTATGAAGGAGAAAGTTTTACCACCATCACTCTAAGAAGGGCTTTAGCTTATAGTGTAAACACCGCAAGCGTTAACCTTTTGGCTCAAGTGGGCTTTAACCTTCCCATATCTTTGGCGGCCAGGGTTGGTATAAAATTACCACCTTACTATTCTATGGTATTGGGTAGCACCAGCGTTACCCCGCTTCAGCTTACAAATATGTTTCAGGCTTTTGCCAACCTGGGGACATATTGTGAACCATATTTTATCACCAAGATAGTAAACTCCCAAAATCAAGTGGTATATACAGGGCATCCGGTGTGCTACAACGTATTTCCGGCCCCTTACGATAGAGTGTTGATATCTATGTTGGAGTATGTGGTAAAAATAGGCACTGGTTATGCGGCTCATGTGCTTGGACCTTATATAGCTGGTAAGACAGGTACCACAAACCATTACGACGATGCTTGGTTTGAAGGCTTTTCTTCTGATGTAGTGACTGGTGTTTGGACTGGATTTGACATAAGAAAAAGAATAGGATACAACATGGCTGGTGCCGCTGCGTCACTTCCTACTTGGATAAATTATATGAAAGTGGCTTTAAGTATGTATCCTGAAAAACCGTTTCCGCTTCCAGACGGTGTAGAATATGTAGAGATAGACCCAAAAACGCACTTAAGGGCTACTTCTTCTTGTCCTGGAGAACCGATACTCTTTGTAAAAGGTACTGCTCCAAAAGAAACTTGTCAGAATGGTCCTCCTCCAATACTTCAAAACCTAAACCCCACTCAAAATGCAAATACTCCAAGCAACAGCATATTACAACCTTTGAACAATGCTACCACGCCTTCAAACCCACCTCAACCCAACACTCCGCCCGCTGCTCCTTCAGCAAGCCCCAAGCCAAAAAATCCAAACAGCATATTACCTAAGGTAATTCAAGAGATAAACAAGGAAGCTCATAAAATAAACAACGAAACAAAAAATATAGATAAGGAGCTAAACAATGCTCGCTAAAAGGATTATACCTTGCCTTGATGTAAAAGATGGTAGAGTGGTAAAGGGCATAAACTTTGTGGATTTAAAAGATGCTGGAGACCCTGTGGAAAATGCCATAGTGTATGAGTCTCAAAAGGCTGATGAGATAGTGTTTTTAGATATTACAGCCTCTTACGAAAAAAGAGATACCGTGGTAGATTTGGCAAGAAATGTTGCAGAAAACATCTTTACACCTTTTACCATAGGTGGTGGTATAAAAAGCTTAGAAGATATAAGAAAACTTTTAGAAGCAGGAGCTGATAAAATATCTGTAAACTCTGCCGCCGTACAAAATCCTCAGATAGTATATGAAGGGGCAAGAAAGTTTGGTTCTCAGTGTATAGTGGTAGCGATAGATGCAAAGCATGTAGATGGTGATATCTGGCATGTTTATATAAACGGCGGTAGGGTAAATACAAACCTAAATGCCATAGAATGGGCTAAAAGAGTAGAGTCTCTTGGGGCTGGTGAAATTCTTTTAACCTCTATAGATAAAGACGGCACAAAGTCAGGCTATGATATAAAGCTTACAAACCTTGTATCAAAAGCTGTAAACATACCTGTTATAGCCTCTGGCGGGGCCGGGGCTAAAGAACATTTTTTAGAAGCTTTTAAAATGACAGAGGTGAGCGCTTGTTTAGCTGCTTCTATATTTCACTTTAAAGAGATATCTATACCGGAATTAAAATATTATTTGCAGGAAAACCATGTGCATGTTAGAATATAGTTTATATAACGGGTTGTAAGGAGGTGTTATGAAAAGGTTTTTTATCTTAGGAATGTTGGTGTTTGGTTTTTCTTATGGGGATTGTATAAAGATAACTACTGAACACTTTAGCTATGGTCAGCGCGTACCAGACTATACCACAGTCCAAAGGATATGTCCAGCTTCTTCTGTTAAAAGCTTTTATACGAAAACTGATAATCAAGATGGATTTATAAAGTTAAATTTGAGTGCAAAAGGATGTATAGATATAGAAAAGTCACATTTTAAACAAGGTCAAAAGGTGCCAAGCTCCACCACTAAAGAGAAAATATGCAAATAGTTAAGTTCTCATCGATACGAAAGCTTTTATAAATTCTTCAGCGTTTTTTAACTCAAGCTCTCTGTTCCAAATTTTTAGCTCTGCTCCCGATGTGCTTATAATAGCTATCTTTGCAAAACCAAATATTCTACCCCATAAACTTTGTTTTAAAACTATGTTTGATATTTTGTCAAGACTATAGTCAATGACGTTGTTACCCCATGTTCCATATGCGAGTATTAGTCTTTTGCTTGTGATGAGAAGTTTTGTGGTTTTTTTCAAAACATAAGGTTTTACCAATATAGATAAACTAAGGCTTATTGCATATAAAAATGTTATTATAAAATCTGAAAACTCTTTTTTTACTACGAACACAAAGATACTTATAGCTATACCTATTGCTCCAACAATTATCGATGTTATTATCTCTTTTATGTATACCATCTCACCTTCTACTACAATGTGTTCATCTCCGGTGAGGTATTTTTGAATGAGTTTTTGTTTGTCGCCTATTTTTATCTTTATAATGCTTACAATGGCTGTTAAAAGCCAATAAACTATAAGTATACCAAATGCTAGTGATAGTATTGAATGCTGTTGTTCCATAAGACAATTTTATCACATATTGTATCTTAAAGCGCTTGCAAGTAGGATTATGCCAAGGCTTAAAAGTAAGTTTAATATACCAAGCGCTCTTGTTATCTTTGCATATTTACTGGAGTATTTGGCTTTTTTGCTAAAATAAAAATCGTGAAGTATTGATACTAACACTATTAAGAAGAAAATATGTATCTTTGCCTGAAGGGTTTTTTGATATGTTGACTCTGGATGAAAGAAGGTGCTATAGGGTATTGATAAAAAATGCATGTTTAAAAGACCTGTTATAAATAGCGCTGGAAGGCTTATTATGGTGCCTACAAGGCTAAACCTCTTGCCTATATGTTGAAAAGCTTCATCTTTAAAAGGTGTTTTCCTTATGTAAGGAGATGATACTAATACCATAAAAAGCATACCGCCTACCCACAAGCAAGCAAAGGTTATGTGTATAAAAAGTACTAAAATATTCATAAGTAAATGATAACTTATCGTATATAATAATTCTATGATTTATATTTAGGAAAGCACCTGGCCTCTATGGGCCGGTGGGTGTATATGTTTATTGCTTTTGCTCTTCTTCTACGTTTACTTTGATATTGGCGTAAACGTCGTTGTGGAGCCTTATTTTAATGGTATATAAGCCTAAATTTTTGATAGGTGAACTTATCATAACTTGTTTTCTATCTACGTTAAAGCCTTTATCGTGAAGAGCCTTTGCTATATCTGATGTGGTTATGGAACCAAAAAGTTTTCCATTTTGACCCACTGGTTTTTTTATGGTGATTTCTACACCATCTAATTTTTTAGCAAGCTCTTGGGCTTGTGCCCTTATTTTTTCTAGTTTTCTAGCTTTTTGAGAGAGTATGCTTTGAATATGTTTTATATTGCCCTCTGTGGCTGGTATTGCAAGTTTCCTTGGTATAAGATAGTTGTTGGCAAAACCATCTTTTACTGTTATAATATCTCCGAAACTTCCGCGTCCCTCTAATTCTTCTAAAAGTATCACTTTCATAGTATCCTCCTTAAACTATAACGTAGGGTATCAATGCCAATTGACGGGCTCTTTTTATTTCGTTGGCTAGCTTTCTCTGGTGCTTGGCACATACAAATGTCATTCTTCGTGGAAGAATTTTGCCATGCTCTGACATAAACTCTCTTAGTTCGTTGTAGTTCTTATAATCTGGGTCTCTTTTTTCCATGCAAAATTTGCAAACCTTAGCTTTTTTAATCTTAGTTTCCATCATGCTACATACTCCTTTTTAAAGTTTTTAAAACGGGACATCATCGTCATCTTCTAAGCTTTTTTCTATATCAGCTTTTATGTCTTCTATACCGCTTACTTCTTCTTCATTGTAAAAGCTTTCAGACGTTTCCTCTGGCATGGGTTTGTTCTGGTTAGACTGAGGTTTTGCCACTATCCTTACACTCTCAGCCACTATGCTTACTCTTGACATATTTTTACCATCTTGAGAAGTCCATCTATCCTGAGATAGCCTACCTTCTACCAATACCATATATCCTTTGGATACTTGCGTGGACAACCTATCGGCTAAGACTCCGTAAGCTTTTACATCAAAATAGTGAGCTTCTTCTCTCCATTCGTTGTTTGCCTTATAGCTTCTATTGTAAGCCAAAGATAAATCCACAGTTTTGTTGCCAGAAGGAAGTATTCTTAACTCTGGGTCTCTTGTAAGCCTCCCTATTATGATAACTTTGTTTATCATGTTTTATCCCCTAAGTTTTAAGAAGCTTTTTCTGATAAGGATGGCTCTTCTTTTGTTAGGATGTTTAACCATCTTATAATATCTTCGTTTATCTTGTAGTAAAAATCAAGCTCGTTGGGCAACTGAGGATTACTAGAGGCGATTTTGAAAAAATAATATCTTCCATGACCAAAACCGCTTATTTTGTAAGCTAAGTTTTTGGTACCCCAATCCTCTTCTTTTACTACAGTACCGCCCTTTTTAGCTATGAAGTCTTTAACTTCGTTTAGCTTAGTCCTATACTCATCTTCGGCAAGTGTGGGTTTAAATACCACCACACTTTCGTACATCCTATATGCACGATAATGTCTTGAACTCATGTTGCCTCCTTAACTAAAGTATAACAAGCTATTTTACCATAAAATTGTAAAAGTGTTTTATGATTTAAATTCTCAATTTAAAATATCCTCTCACAACAATTTCATCTTAAACCTATATAATATATATCTTGTGAAATTTAGAGCTTTTAAGATTGCAATAAGATATTTGTTTAGTTTTAAAGGGAGTACCCTTGTCATTAGCTTTATATCTTTTCTTGGAATTGTTATAAGTACCGCTGGCATTCTTCTTACTAACGGGGTGTTTGAGGGATTTCAGGATAACCTTAGAATAAAGCTTCTTGGGTCTATGCCAAACATTATCTTGACTTATATAGGGGATGATTCTAAAACAGATATACCAAAAGTTTTGAAGCTTTTAGAAAAAAACAAAGATATAAAACTATTTTCTTACTTTAAGATATACCATGGGGCTATCCAAAGGGGGTCTTATATCAGCGCTGTCAACATAGATGCTATAGATTTTAGCAACAAGAAAAATCTTGGTTTTTTTTCAAATAAGATAAAGGGTTCTTTAAACAAAAAAGGTGTGATACTGGGTAGTGATTTGGCGGCTATGGTTGGGGCTTCTTTAGGAGATTATATAAGTATCATATCGCCGGTGGGTATTCAAACGCCTTTTGGTTATATGCCAAAAGTTCAAAACTTGCCTGTAGTAGGGACCCTACATAGTGGTATATTTGATATAGATTATTCTACGGTGCTTATGGACAATGACCTTGCCGATAAACTTTTTGTAAACAACCCACCCACGAGGGTTGTGGAGATAAATTTAAAAAATCCTTTCGAAGCCAGTACTTTTGCTAAAAGCCTAAAACACGAGGTAGGAGATAAGTTTGTAATCACTACTTGGATAGATATGAATAAACCTCTTTTTGAAGCTTTAGAAACGGAGGAAAGAGGCATATTTTTTGTGCTTACTCTTATGGTAGTGGTGGCTTCTTTTAACATTACAAGCCTTCTTTTTATAAAAGTAAAAGAAAAGCTAAGGGATATCGCTATATTTAGAGTTTACGGCGAACCAAAAAGTTTTATTATGGCTATAGTGCTTATCCAGGGGTTTTTGCTTAGCTTTATGGGATTTTTGGCTGGTGTAGTGCTTTCTTTTGTTTTAGAGTTTTTCATAAACAAATTTAAACTAATACATGTGCAAAAAAGCATATACCTTATGTCCTATGTGCCAGTTTCTATATCTTCTAAGGATATCTTAGAGGTGTTTTTGCTTGTGGTGTTTTTAAGTGTGTTGGCTAGTTTTATACCATCTTTTTACGCTATCAAAGAAAATATAGTAAGGATACTAAGAAATGACTGAAAGTGTTATAGAGCTAAAAAACGTATCAAAAAGATACAAAGATACTCTTGTGTTTGAAAACCTAAGCATATCTGTTGAAAAAGGCGAGTTTGTAGGTATAATGGGGCCCTCTGGTTGCGGTAAGTCCACCACCCTTCACATAATAGGCGGCATAGAGACTCCCACAGAAGGAGAAGTTTATATACTTGGCGTCAAACACACCGAAGAAAAAAAGATAGCAAAGCTAAGGAGAAAATACATATCGTTTATTTTTCAGTTTTACTATCTTTTGGAAGATTTTGATGTTTTAGAAAATGTGGCTTTGTTCGGAGATATGAAAAAGTCTTTGGAGCTTTTGAAATTTTTAAGATTAGAACATAGGCTTCACCATAAGCCCTACGAGCTTTCAGGTGGTGAACAGCAAAGGGTAGCCATCGCAAGAGCCCTTGTAAGAGAGCCTCAAATTCTTATAGCGGATGAGCCTACTGGCAACCTTGATTATCAAGAATCAAAGAAGATTTTTTCTTTATTAAAATCCCTAAACAAAGAAAAAAACATCACTATAATAGTAGCCACCCACAACGAAGAACTAAAACCTTTTTTTGATAGAATATTCTATCTTGGTAAGTAAAAGGGGCAAAAGCCCCAAAAGATTTAAACTATCAAAATCTCCATTCAAGCGCTACATTCACGGCATCTTCGGCGTTTTTGGCAGTGATAGAGCATGGAGAGTAAGCGGCTTGGGATGTAAGAGGACCTCGCCCGTTATAACACATACCGCTATCAGTTACAGAGTGTTGGAAATCATGCTCATAAGCCAAAGATATACCAAAATTGTTTGTAAATTGATAAGACCCACCAATTGTAATAGCTTCTTCTGTGATGGCTGGGAAGCCGTATAGGTTAAATAAGTCTATATCGTATTGGTTAAAATTACCACCACTTATATTTACAGTTGGTCGATTCATATTTGTTCCAAAGCTGTTGCTTCTTATAGGACTTCTAGCGTAGTTAAAACCAGCTCTTAATGTAAGCTTTGGCGTAACTTTGTAAGAGGTACCAATAGCGTATACCCATTGGTCTTTCCAGCCAAAATCTTTATAACCATCGGCGTTGGACCAGTTTATCCATCTTATATCAAGACCCACGTTCCATTTGTCTGTAGGAGCTACACCTACACCAAATCCAAGCTCTTGAGGCTGTTCAAGTTTTAAATCTTGAAAACTTCCACTGAATTTTCCTTGGGAAGCTCCGACAAAATCAAATACATGTCTATATGTCATAGATATAGGCGTTTGATAATTTAAACCAGCGTATACAAAATTACCAAAGTTGAAAGCCACACCGAGCTGCCCACCTATGCCAAGAGCAGAGCTTTGACCACCACCGTAAGAAGCGTTGCTTGTGCAGTTGAAAGCGCCATTTTGTGTCAGAGCGCATCCATTTGGCATAGTAGCATTCATATCCAAAGACCCATAGGCTAAGTCTAAACCAGCACCTATGCTAATCATAGGATTTATCTGATAAGATAAAGCTGGTATAATACGCATAAATTGAAGCGTTGTTCTCATGTTGTAAAATGCGGGATTGGTTACTGGTTGGCCAGAAGAGTTTCGACCTATAAATTGCATCGGTCCTTTTCCGCTATAATCCGTACCCATACCAGACACACCAAAAGCACCTATACCAAAAACAAGTTTATCGTTTATTCTATCTACAATACCTATTTCTGGCACCAAGAATAGATTCGCGTTGCTATCTGCTGAGGCTGAGGCGTTCGGAGTTGGGTATGGGGAACCATTGTACTGATTAAATCCGTTGTTTTCAGCTTTTACGCTTGGCATAAATAGCATACCACCAAATTGGAGTTTGAAGTTTTTGGCGGTGCTCATCCAAGCTGGGTTTCTAAATATAGAATCTACGGAACCTACTGGCATGCCAACGCCTATACCACCCATAGCTTCGGAGTTTGGAGTAACACCTATTAGGTCATCACCGTTTGTGGCGAAGGATGTTTGTAATGGTATAGCTACTGTGCTTGCAAAAACTGCCAGAAGAAGAAGCTTCTTTTTCATATCAAAAACCTCCTAAATTAGTGATTATCATTATAGTGAAATAACTGTGATTTTACTTTTCTATTTTCTTATAGCTTTTGATATGAATAGTTATATAAGAATATTAGCATATGCTAAAGATATAGATATAATTTATGATAATTATCAACTAGTAAATTTGAAATATTGGCTTTAAATTTTTATCTGTAAATATATTTAAGGAGTCTGTGATGAAAAGAGCTAGCATAGTGATAGATGAAAATACTTACGCTAAATCAAAAAAAATATTTGAAGAGTATGGGCTAACTTTCAACGAGGCTATTAGGCTTATATTGAGTAAAATAAGTGATGATGAAGTTGTTAAGTTGATTAAACCAGCCGAGTATATTCCATCGTCAGAGCTTATAAAGAGGATAAAAAATGTAGAGCAAGGTAAAAATATGGACGAATATGAAGATGTAAATGAGTTGTTTGATAAATTAGATTTGTAAATTTGCTAAAACTTAAAGCAGAAAAGGGTTTTGAAAAGGATATTGCTCTTTTAAAACGAACCCGTAAGTCAAATCTGCAGAAGACATAAGCTTACTGGTGATTTAGAAGGCTATGAAGCTTTACATATACAAGGAGATTTGGTGATGATATTTAAAATTAAAGATGATGAATTAATCCTTGTTATGATTGGTAAGCATACAAAAGTATACAAAAAATTTAAATAACTAAGTAAAATCATTTACAAAAAACTTTAAATTGATAATTTTTATTAATTAATACTAACTTTTAAAGGAGGTTAAATTATGTTTGGAATGCTTGTAGACAAGATTGAAAAAGCCATTGAGCAAGACAAGAAGAAGCCAAATTTGGGGCTTATAGACATTGAGAAGGTAAAAGAGCTTTACAAAAATGGGGCTCTTGTGTTGGACGTTAGGCCTGTGGGCAAGGTAGAGGGCAAAAATGTTGAAGAGGCCGGTATTAAAAATGCCTACTACATACCAATCACAGATATCACTAAGCATCTTGACAAGTTGCCAAAGGACAAGGAAGCTCCAATTATTACCACCTGTAAACTTGTAAAATTTGCCAACAGGGCTATGGGTTATTTGGAGGCTCTTGGCTATACAAACGTTTACGTGTTTGACGGTTCTACGCCCGAGCTTATAGAAGCTCTATCAAATGCTTGATATTTTTCCGCCCGTAGCGGGCGGGATGTTATTTTAAAAAATCTTTCATTTCTTCAAGCCAATGAGGTATTTCAAGGTTTAACGCTTTTGATATCTTAGTGTTGTCCATAGGGGAAAATCTCGGCCTTTTGGCTGGTAGGTTAAAATCAGACTGATAAGCTGGATATACAAATTTATCAATCTTTTTAAAAGCCAAAAACTCCTTTGCCCATTCATAACGAGAGGCATAACCAGAGTTTGTAAGATGATAAAGTCCTATAAGGCCTTGTTTTATGGCTTTTAATGTGATATTTACCAAAGTCCTTGTGGAAGTAGGCACAGAAAACTCGTCACAGGCTATTCGAAGATAATCTTGGTTTTTAGCCCATTCTAAAAGCTTATATAAAAAGTTTTGCTTGCCATCTCCATAAACCCAGCTTGTCCTAAATATCAAAAATTTCTCTAAACCTTCTTCTAGCGTCCAAACCTCTCCCGTTAGCTTGCTTTTACCATATTGATTTAATGGATTTGGCGTATCTTCTTCTTTGTATAAACCTTCTTTTGTTCCGTCAAATACATAGTCCGTAGAATAAGTTATAAAATAAGCTTTGTGTTTTTTTGAAAGATAAGCTAAATTTTTTACACCATAGGCATTCGTTTTGTATGCGTTAAAAAAATCCGTTTCTGCTTTATCCACAAGATTATAAGCGGTGCAGTTTAGCACTATATCAGGTTTGTAGCTTTCAAATACCTCTTTTAGTTTGTCAAAATCTGAGATATCACACTCTTCATAATCAAGGGCTAATATATCTTTGTCTTTTAACTCTCTCTCAAACCCTTGACCAAGCTGTCCTTTTTTTCCAAGTATTAAATACCTCATCTATACACTTTTTCCCAGTATTCTTTTAGGTACTTCAATTTTCTTGCTACCCAGGGCATGTTGTCTATATACCATTTTACAGTTTTTTCGATGCCCTCTTCAAAGGTGGTTTTTGCTTTCCATCCTAATTCTTTTTGAATTTTTGTAGTATCTAAAGAGTATCTAAAATCATGTCCTGGTCTATCTTGCACAAATTCTATAAGAGCCTCTGGTTTGTTTAAAAGCTTCAATATCGTTTTTACCACTTCTATGTTTCTTCTTTCTTGATGGCTTCCTACGTTGTAAACCTCTCCTATTTTACCTTTTTGCATTATCTCAAAAATAGCCTCTGCACAATCTGATACAAAAAGCCACTCTCTTATATTTTGCCCCGTTCCGTAGACTGGTATTTTTTCGTTGTTTAGGGCTTTTAATATGACAACAGGGATTAGCTTCTCTGGATATTGCCAAGGACCGTAGTTGTTGGAAGGTCTTATAGTGATTACTGGAAGTCCATATGTTTTGTAATAAGCTCTTCCAAGCATATCAGCAGAGGCTTTTGAAACAGAGTAAGGGGAGTTTGGAATAAGCGGTGAATCTTCTCTAAACGTTCCTTCTTCTCCAAGCTCGCCATATACCTCATCGGTGGCTATGTTTATAAATGCTTCTATACCTACTTCTTTAGATGTATCTAAAAGTACCTGCGTACCCTTTACATTTGTCTCTATGAAAGGACTTGCATCTAATATGCTTCTATCCACATGAGATTCCGCTGCAAAATGCACCACTATGTTTGGTTTTTCTTTTTTGAAGATGTATTCTATAAACTCTTTGTTTGTAATATCTGCTTTGTAAAAGGCAATATTTTCTTCTACTTCTTTTAGTCTTTCTAAATCCCCAGCGTATGTTAGTTTATCAACAACAACTATATCGTATCCTTTTCTTACGCCTTCTCTTACAAATTCACTTCCTATAAAACCAGCTCCACCTGTTACAAGTAGTTTCAAGACAATCCTCCATATAAAAAGTCGTTGTCTGCTTGCTCCAACGTTGGTAGATTCTTATCTTTATCTGATAGTATTATATCATCCACCATATCTAAAGGCCATTTTATGTTTATGCTTTTGTCGTTCCATATGATGCCTCTGTCATGCTCTTTTGAATACTCGGCCCCAGATACCTTGTAAATTATTTCAGCTTCTTCTGAAAGCGTTAAAAACCCATGGGCAAAGCCTTTTGGTATAAAAAGCATAAGCTTGTTTTCTTCTGAGAGTTCATAACCTACCCATTTTCCGTAAGTAGGACTATTTTTTCTTATGTCCACCGCCACATCAAATATCTTTCCTTTTATGCATCTTACAAGCTTTCCTTGGGCTGCCGGTTGTTTTTGGTAATGAAGGCCTCTCAACACACCTTTTGTAGATTTTGAATGGTTGTCTTGGATAAAGATATCCTTTATACCGGCTTTTTCAAACTCTGATTTTTTATAGCTTTCCAAGAAAAATCCCCTCTCATCCTCAAAAACTTTTGGCTTTATAAGTATTACCTCTGGTATCTCGGCTTTTATAAATTCAAAAGGCATGGTCTTTAGCTATCTCTATCAAGTATTTTCCGTAATCTGTCTTTTTAAGAGGTTCTGCTAGCTCTAATAGCTTTTCTTTGTCAATCCAGCCATTTTTGTAAGCTATCTCTTCTATACATCCTACCATAAGCCCTGTTCTTTTTTCTATCGTTGATACAAACTCAGACGCCTCAATAAAACTATCGTGAGTCCCAGTATCAAACCATGCAAAGCCCCTTCCCAACAAGTATGCGTATAGTTTTTGGTTTTTAAGATAAACTTCGTTTACCGATGTGATTTCTAGCTCTCCTCTATGAGAGGGTTTTATCTCTTTTGCTATATAGTATGCATCCTTGTCGTATATATACATACCAACCACTGCGTAGTTTGATTTTGGGTGTTTTGGTTTTTCCTCTAAGGATATTACTTTTCCATCTTCTGATATCTCTGCTATGCCAAAGCGCTCTGGGTCTTTTACGTGATAGCAAAATATAGATGCTCCGTTTTCTTTCAACACCCTTTCTTTTGCTGAGTTTACAACCTTTAGCAAATCATGTCCAAAAAATATGTTGTCTCCCAATAGATAAAACACATAATCATCCTTGATGAAGTCTTTTGCCAAGATAAGCCCTTCTGCCAAACCCCTTGGTTTTTCTTGGATTATGTATGTTATATTCAATCCTATATGAGACCCATCTTTTAATAAAAGCCTAAAACTCTCTAAATCTTGCGGATTTATCACAATACCTACATCTCTTATACCAAGAAGCATAACCATAGAAAGCGGATAATATATCATAGGCTTGTTGTATATAGGCAAAAGATGCTTGTTTAATACAGTAGTCGTGGGATACAACCTTGTACCAGAACCCCCAGCCAATATAATTGCTTTCATACTGAACTATTTTAGCATTGGTTTATAAGGAATGTAATACAAAATAGATTTCTATGTGATATAATTAAATTAATATGTTTAAGGCTTTTAATAAAAGCTCAATACTTTTGGGGATTTTGTTGGCTTTTGCTACAAGTTATGGGATGGGTGAGACCACACCTATGCAAAGCGTACCGACTGGGATTGTGTGCAAGGTTATAGATAATACCGGCAAAGCCCATGTTTTGCAAAACTGCAACTGCGATGGCAGGACTTACATAGATGTAAAAGACGGTTCTTTGAGCTATTTTGTGGATTTAAATACCGTTAGGTCAATAGATGTTAAAGCTTTTAGGGGAAGAGAAGTGGAAGTTGATTTGAAAACAAACATAAATCCAAATGGCGAACTTGTAGATGTGTCGAAAGACATGACTTGCTATGGGCTTGGAAGCCTTGGAAATGCAAAATTTTATATAAAAAACATAAAAAGTATGTATATTTTAAAACCATGATAGGAGAACGTTTGATGAAAAAAACATCTTTGGCTTTGGCAATACCGTTGGTATTTGTTGGTGGATTTTTAGTGGGTGCAAAGGCAGAGCAAAGCAAAAAACACGAATCAGATGCTGATTATATAAGGCTTTTTATGGATGTTTTTGAAATTACAAAACAAAACTACGTGGTGAATCCGAGTACCAAAAAAATGATTTACGGTGCTTTAAACGGTATGCTTCAATCTCTTGACCCTTTTTCAGATTTCTTTACACCTTCTGAGTATAAAGAGTTTACCCAAGATACAGAAGGACAGTTTGGCGGTATAGGTATTGAAATAGCAAGAAAAGACGGAAGACCTATAGTAATAGCTCCCATAGAAGGAACTCCTGCTTACAAAGCTGGTATAAGGGCTGGGGATATTATTATAAAGATAAACGGCAAAGATACATCCAACATGAGTCTTTTTAAGGTTATAAAGCTTATAAAAGGAAAACCTGGTACCACTGTAACTCTTACTGTGTTTAGAAAAGGCGTAGATCATCCTCTTACTTTTAAACTTACAAGAGAGATAATAAAAGTCCCTGCGGTAAAGGCTACGATGGTAGACAACCATATAGGTTATATAAAGCTTGTGCAATTCCAAGAAAACGCTTACAGCGAGCTTGCAAAAGCTGTTAAAAAACTTGAGGCAAAAGGAGCGAACGAGTTTATCTTTGATTTGAGGAACGACCCAGGTGGTCTATTGACGCAAGCGATAAAAGTAGCTAACGTATTTTTGCCAAAAGATAAGCTTGTGGTTTATACAAAAGGAAGAGTGGTAGGAGAGCATAAGTATTACACCACTCAAAACCCACTTATACCTATGCAAGATAAAGTAGTGGTGCTAGTAAACGGTGGTACTGCAAGTGCGGCTGAAATAGTAACAGGTGCCTTAAAAGATTACAAGAGAGCTACTATAATAGGTGAAAAAACCTTTGGTAAGGGTTCTGTTCAAAACCTTATACCTTTGGAAAACGGGGCAGGTCTTAAGCTTACGATAGCTTATTGGTATACACCAGCTGGTATCTGTATAAACAAAAAAGGTATAATGCCTGATATATACATAAAATTCCCAGCCAAAGAGCAAGAAGAGCTTATCAAAACCATAGAAGATATGAGGTTAAAAGGAGATAAACAAAAGGTTATACTTCTTCCAAACAAAGACCCTCAACTAAAAGCTGCTATAGATTATTTGGAAGGGAAGCCGGTAAAATCCCAAAAAGAAGAGAAAGAAGAAAAAGCTTCTTAATAGATGAGTTTTGAAAAGGAAAATCTTTGTCTTGGCGTAGAGACTTCTTGCGATGATACCGCTTTAGCTTTATATAGTGATAAAAGAGGTCTTTTAGATAGCCTGCTCAGTTCACAGGTAAACCTTCATAAAGAATACAACGGTATAGTGCCAGAGCTTTGTTCTAGAGAGCATACAAAAAACCTTTACATACTTTTTTATGAGCTTTTAGAAAAAAACAATGTAAAACCAAAAGACATAGATTTTTTGGCAGTTACGATGGCTCCTGGTCTTATACTATCCCTTCTGGTGGGTGTATCTTTTGCAAGCGGTTTTTCTTATGCCACTAGCGTGCCTATAGTTCCAGTCCACCATATAGAGGCTCATATATATTCTGTGTTTTTAGAATACGATGTAGAATACCCTTTTTTAGCCCTTGTAATATCAGGAGGTCATACGGAAATATACCTTGTAAAGGGGTTTGAAGAGTACGAGCTCATAGGCAAAACCCTTGATGATGCAGCAGGAGAAGCTTTTGACAAAGGAGCAGTTTTACTTGGGCTTCAATATCCAGGCGGGCCTGCCATAGAAAAGTTTTTATCTTCTTATGAAAATCCTGAAACTGTAGATTTCCCAACGCCTATAAAAGATGATAGAATTGCCTTTTCTTTTAGTGGTTTAAAAACGTTTTTAAGAGAAAATGTCATGCGTTATCCAAAAGAAGCTTTGGCCTTTTCTTATCAAGAGGCTATTGTTAACCATGTAATAAGGACATTGCAAAAAGCCATCCAAAAAACTGGTGTAAGACGTCTTGTGGTAGTAGGCGGTGTAGCAGCCAACAAGCGCCTCAGAGAAAAACTAAAAACCCTTGACGTAGAATGCTATATACCTTCTATAAAATATTGCACAGACAACGCCGCTATGGTGAGCTTAGTGGGTACTTTAAGATTTGCAAAAGGAAAGTATTTTAAAAAAATAGACCTTCATAAGTTAAATCCCCAACCCTCTTTGAGTTTAGAAGCTTTTACAAAAACTATCTAAATCCCTTATAATATTCTCATGAAAGCTTTAAAAATAAATACAAGGGAAATAGATTATAATGAAGAGTTGATTAAAATACCAGATAAGCCGTTTTTAGTGCCAGATTCTCTTGCTAAGGCTTTGTTTGAGGCTTACGATGGCGTAAAGCTTTACTCTATTAGAAAATCTCATGTTAGACATCTTAACGTATCTTATTCTCTTAAAAGCCCTAAAAATGTATTGGTGATACTTGATTTGGATGCTTTTAGTAGCTTTTGTGCAATACCTGTTTTAAAAGCTATAGAAAGGAACTCTTCTTTAAAAGTATTTAGTTTTTCAAATAGGCATATTTTTGAGCTTTTTGGTATCGAGCTTTTAAAAGAAGCACCGTCTTTAGAAAGCCTCATGGAATACGACGCATTTTATACGCTGTTTCAGGAAGATATATCGTCTTTTGAATTTGATACGTCTAATAGGATAGATTATTTTGAAAGATTCTTTGACACAAAAGCTGTTGATATAGAGCCCTTTATAAAAAATCAAGCCAAATTTCATAAACTCAGAAGGTTTTTATAAAGGAGATATAAAGGATACTTCAAATATAGATAAAATGATGACAATTCCAAAAGATATTTTTGGTAAAAGCACAATTAAAAAGATTTTAGAGGCTTTAGAAAATGCAAAAGCTATAATCACCACTCACCCAGCCGTTTCTTTTCTTTGTCATCTAAACAAAATCCCTTGTGTTTTTATAGTAGGTGGGTTTGATGAAAAAGTGTTTGGAGAAAAATCTTTTTCAAAGCTTTTAAAAATCCCATATGTAGGCTCGCTTTGCTCTAGTCCATGCATGAGAGTAGGGGATGGTGTTTGTGTGGAAGGTAGGTCAAAGGGACTTTCTATAAACCCATGTCTTCAAATAGATAGCGTAAAAAATCAGCACATAGAAGATGCTATAGCAAAAGCAAATAAGGAGCTTGTAAGTGAAGGCGTGTGTAAATTTTGTAATGCAAACACCACATTTACCATATTAGATATCGAAAACTCCAAAGAGTATAAAGAGTGTAATACTTGCAAAAGTGTATTCTCTGATAAAGAAGAGTTTTACGTAGATAAAGATATGGCGATGTGGGGGATAACTGGATTTTTTAGCTTTTATAAAAATCATATGGCGATGAGCTTGCTTGGTAAACTTCACAGCATAGACATAGCTTATATCCTAAAAGCCTCAAATCTAAAAGGTAAAGTCCTTGTTTACAAAGCTTGCAACGGAGAGGTATCTCATCTTCTTAGTTATCTTGGGTATGAAGTTGTGAGCGTAGAAGATGATAACGATTTAAAGCAAATGGGGTTTGTGCTTTTTGGCATCAGATACGACGAGAGGAGTTTGGAAGATATATTAAAAGAGGTCGATATCGTTTTGATACCTGATGTAAGGCTTTTGGAAGATACAAGTATATTAAAAGCTTTTAAAGATAAGCATATACTAATAGGAGCTCCAAATAAAGAAAGCATGTTAAAAGCTTTGGGAAGATACAACGACTCTGTAAAAACCTATGTAAGTGAAAACGCTTTAATAAAGATGATGAAAGATGTTGGAAAAGATGTGTTTTTATATCGCTCTTACGAGCTATCCTATCCAAAAGATTATTTTGGTGAGCTTTTATCAAGTGTATTACATTTAGGCAACGATATTTTTATATCTTTGTTTGAACATGAGAATTTCTATAAGTTAAAAGCCAAATACGGTACTTATGTATATGCAAGCTCGTTTCCTATAGAAAAAGAAAACACCAATAGAGGTATAGACTTTTCAAAATGGCATATGTATGAAAAATCTGTTTTTACATTTCATAAAACTTCTATATCTACTCACGATGAACCTTATCTTGAAATCTACAGCGAAGGTCCAAATGGAAAAGTACTCATCACAGACCATTGGGAACTCATATCAAACTATCCAGAGCTTTTTGCATCAAAAGGCTATACCGTAGGAATATTAAGAAAAGATATACCGTTGAATTTAAGCAAGCTAAAGGAAGAAGTAAAAGAGTTTTCGCCAGATTTTGCTTTTTTTGGCTTTTACGGGGACTTGTTTTTCATGAGAGATGAAAGCACTTGGGATATGAAGCCAAGGGATTTTTGGTTTAGGGAATTTAATTTTCCAATAATAACTTTGAAGGTAGATTTTCCAAGTGTGAATAGATATAGTCTAACAAAAGAGGGTTTAGAAATATTAAAAAAATACAAGCACAAGTTTGCCATCATACATCACGATAAATTTTTAACAGATTGTTTTAGGGCTTTTGGTATAAAAGCCTATTGGTGGACATCAAATGGTTTTATAATGAGCAGTTTAAATCTGTCCACAGATGATATTGATATACCAAATGAAGAAAAGCTTTTTGATATAGTTTTTCCAGGGACTATGCACCAACCAAACGAAGAGGTTTACCAAAAATATAAAGACTATATAGAGTGCTATAAAGCTGATGTATCAGATATAAGAAAATGTGTAAATATACCATGCATAAAAAATGGATTTTTTAACGACGAATTTTTTAGCGTGTCAACCTCTGTGATGTCATACGTAAGAGCTCTTTATCCTAGGCTTTTAAAAGAAAGATACAAAGATAAGATGCTTACCACAGAGCTTATAAATATCCCATACTCAAGGCTAAAACATGTGATATCTGCCTCTAAGATTACATTTTATATACACTCTCAAGGCTTTAGCACAATACACGATATGACTTTTGATCCACCTTTGTTTGGTAGTTTTCCCATGGTAGATAGAAAAGAAGAAGCCAAGATACTATTTCCAAATCACTACAAAGAAATCACATACACCAACATAGAAGATGCTATAAGAAAAATAGATTATTATCTATCTCATGAAGATGAACGGGAATCCCTTGTGAAAGAGCTAAAAGATATCATACTCACATATTATAAGCAAGATTTTAGAATAGATATGATAGAGTACGCTTTTAGTGAGTTAAAAGCTTAAAACCCCTTGTCATATTAAAGTTGTGATATAATATTAATCTATCGTTGGGGATGTGGCGAAATGGCAGACGCAGCGGACTTAAAATCCGCAGGGAGCAATCCCGTGAGGGTTCAAGTCCCTCCATCCCCATATAAATTATCCTATTTTGTATTTGGCTTTTAAGATATAATAATTAGATGAGATGGAGTAGATACTTTTTATACACCACCAAAGAAGAACCCTCTGAGACAGAAGCGGCTTCTCATAGATATCTTACCAAAGCAGGCTTTATAAAACAAGTGGCTTCTGGTATATACGAGCTTACGCCCATAGCTTTTAGAGTGTTAAAAAAAATTCAAGATATAGTAAGAGATGAGATGGATAAGGCAGGAGCCCAGGAGCTTCTACTTACTATTTTAAATCCATCGGAACTGTGGAAAGAGACCGGAAGATGGGATTATTACGGCAACGAACTTTTTAAACTAAAAGATAGAAACGAAAGAGATTATTGTCTTGGACCAACACACGAAGAAGAGATAACGGATTTGGTAAGAAGAACAGTGAGGTCTTACAAACAACTTCCTCTTAACCTATATCAAATACATACAAAGTTTAGAGATGAAAAAAGACCCCGTTATGGGCTTATAAGAGGAAGAGAGTTTATAATGAAAGACGCTTACTCTTTTGACACAGACGAAGAGAGCGCTAAGAAATCTTACGATACCATGGTAAAAGCCTACAAAAACATCTTTGAAAGACTAAATTTAAACGTATTGATGGTCAAAGCGGATGTTGGTCAAATAGGCGGCAAAAGTTCTCATGAGTTTGTGGCTATTACAAAGTACGGCGAGGCTTTGGTGGCTTACTGTGAAAGATGTGGATACGCAGCCAACACCGAGATAGTAGAGCTTAAAAAACCAAATAATGGAAAAGAAGCACCGCTACCCACGGAAGAGATTTATACTCCCAACGTAAAAACCATTGAAGAGCTAGCATCTTTTCTGAAGGTTGGTAAAGAAAAGATAATAAAGTCCGTGCTTTATATAAAGCAAGGAAAGCCTGTGATGGTTTTAATAAGAGGGGATAAAAAGATAGATGAAAAAAAGTTAGAAAGGCTTTTTGGTACAGACGAGTTTAGACTAGCAGAAGACGAAGAGGTCTTAAAGCTTTTAAACACAGAAAAAGGTTTTATAGGACCTTTTATAGAGGGAAAAGATATAGAGCTTGTAGTGGACAACTCTTTGTACAACGCCTCTAACATGGTGGTAGCTTTTAACAAGCCCAACTACCATTATAAAAACGCAAACATTCATTTTGATAACTTTGTGGATGTAGCAGAAGTCCAAGAAAACGACCCGTGTCCAGAGTGTGGAAGTCCTTTGAAAGTAGCCCAAGGCTTAGAGCTTGGTCATACCTTTTTGCTTGGAACTAGGTATTCTCTACCTATGAAAGCATATTTTACCGACAAAGATGGTGTTGAAAAGCCTATTGTGATGGGATGCTACGGTATAGGTATATCAAGGCTTATAGCTGCTATAGTAGAGCAATACCACGATGAAAAGGGTATAAAATGGCCTTTGTCTATAGCTCCTTTCCAAGTTATAATCACCTGTGTGAATACATCCGATGAGCTTCAGTACAACGTTTCGGAAAATCTTTATAAAAGCTTAATACAAAACGATGTAGAGGTGCTTTTTGACGATAGAGATGTATCTCCTGGAGTAAAATTTAACGACGCAGATTTGATAGGTATACCGTACAGGATAGTGGTAGGCAAAAAGATAAAAGACGGTCTTGTAGAGGTGGTGGATAGACATACGTTAAAAACCGTTGATATACCGGTGGATAAGGTTTTAGATTATATGAAGGACTTGTTAAATGTAAATGGTAGGTGATATATACGCCGTAGGCCTTAACTATAAAACGGCTCCAGTGGAACTTAGGGAAAAGCTTAGTTGCAATATAGCTGATTTAGATTCAATATTGCAGGTGTTGAAGGCTTCTACAGATGGTGTTAAAGGGTTTATGCTTTTATCCACTTGCAATAGGCTTGAGTTTTACGCTCACGCTTACGATGAAAAGTACGTGTTGGATGCTTTTAAAAGATATCTAGATATAAAAAACCAGCATTTTGATAAAACGCATTTTTTCTTAAAAGCTGGAAAAGAGGCCGTTATCCATATATTCAAAGTAGCTTCTGGCCTTGATTCCATGGTTATAGGAGAACCCCAAATAGTAGCCCAGTTTAAGGAGGCTTTTTTAAAAGCAAAAAGTTTAGGAACCACTGGAAAAGTAGTCAATAGGCTTTGCCAAAACGCTCTTCACGCTTCCAAAAGAGTAAGGTATGAAACAGGTATAAGCAAAAGTGCAGTATCTGTAAGCTATGCGGCAGTAGAACTTGCAAAGCGTATATTTGGGGAGCTTACAAATCATAAAGTGCTTTTGATAGGGACTGGTGAGATGGGAGAGTTGGCTGCAAAATATCTTCAGCGCTCAGGAGCCAGCATATATATATCAAACAGAACTTACGAAAGGGCTATAGCTTTGGCAGAAAATATAAGGGCAAATGTGATAAGGTTTGAGGAAATAGAGCAGTTTTTATACGAGTTTGATGTAGTTTTAGTATCTACCGGTGCCCAAGGGTATGTGTTAACTAAGGATGTTGTAGCAAAATCCATGAAAAAAAGACACTACAAACCTATATTTTTAATAGATATATCAGTACCAAGGAATATAGAACCATCTTGCGCTGATTTAGATAGCGTATTTTTGTACAACATAGATGATTTAAAAGAGGTGGTGGAAAATAACTTGTCCAATAGGTTTCAAGAGGCTAAAAAAGGTGAATTTATAATACTGGACGAAGCTGATAAATTTTATAAATGGCTTGAAAATCTTGAATTAGAGCCTATAATTATAAATATGCTAGATTATACTAAAAATGGCTCAAAGGATTGTAAAAAAATAGTGCATAGAGCGATAAAGTTGATAAGAGAAAATAAGGAGTATACACCTTTGGTGTTTGAGCTTTTAGGAATAAAATTCAATGAAAAGGAGATAAATTATGGATTTGTTGAACGATAAAACGTTTCCGGTGTCCATCACTGAATTGATGGAGTTAGAGTCAGAAAGCTCTATAAAAGCCTATATAATGATAAAAGCAGAACCAAAAGAGATACCCTCTATTATGATAGCGCTTTCTACATTTGATGGTATAAGGACAGCGGATGTAGTAACTGGTCCTTACGATATTATAGTTTTTGCAGAGCTTAAGAATCAAGATGAGTTAGGTAGATTGGTGATTACCAAGATTCATACGTTGGAAGGAGTGAGAGAGGCAATTACCTGCGTAGTAGTTAGAATATAACAATTAAATGTTTAATGGAAATAGAGCTTTTTGACGTAAAAGATATAGATAAAGTAGCTAAGCTCTATCTTAAAAGCTATAAAAACCTAGAAGAATATTCTTATACACATGAAGAGGATGTTAAGGTTTATATAAATTGGCTTTTAAGAAGAGATGTGGCTGGTCTTTTTGTGGTGAAAGACAACGATAGGATAGTAGGTTTTATGGCTATAGACGGCAACTGGTACAGTAAAAAGTACAACAAGGTAGTTGGTGCAATACATGAGATTTTTGTGGACCCAGATTACTTTGGAAAAGGAATAGGCTCAAAGTTGATGGAAAAAGCTATAGAGTATTTTAAGCAAAGGAACTTAAACCTTGTGGAGCTTTGGGTAGGGGATAAAAACGAAAGGGCTATGAAGTTTTACGAAAAGTTTGGATTTAGGAAAGATGGACAGTACAATTTTTGGGTCAGGATGGTAAAAGATATTTGATAGTATTTTTAGTAGAAGATATAAAAGCTACTACATCTGTGGCTTTGTTTCACGCTTTGGCGAAAAAACAAATTGAGTGTGTAGTTATACTAGAGCCATCTGACGTTTGTGTTAGTCTTGGATATTTTGACAACGCAAACCGTTTTTTGGATTTTAACTACTGCAAAACCCGCAATATACCGATAATAAGAAGGCAAACTGGCGGTGGAACTGTCCTTCTTCACAAGGGGCAAATTTTTTATCAATTTATTTTTTCTAAAAGCAACAAAACTATTCCCTTTAAGATGGAAAATGTGTATAAGTATTTTTCTAACATAGCGATAGATGTGTATAAGCATCTTGGTATAAACGCTTCTTATAAGCCAATAGCAGACATAGTCCTAAACGATAAGAAAATATCTGGCCAAGGGGCAGGCGATATAGAAAATATGCTTGTGTTTGTGGGAAATATTTTAATGGATTTTGATTTTGATACTATGACAAATATCGTTTCTTGCGTGAGAGATAAAGAGGGTTTTAGGCATATTTTAGAAAAGCACATTACCACAATCAAAAAAGAGAGCCTAAATATTAGTAAAAACGATATAACAAAGGCTTTTTTAGATGTCCTAAAGAAAAACTTTGGTGAATTAGAAATAGCTCCTTTGCCAAATGATATTTTAGAACTTGCTGAGGTTTTAGAAAAAGAGCTTACTTCTTGGGATGTTATAACAGAGGATACTGGAAAGAAACATGAAACTTTTAAAATAAAGGAAGATTATTTCATAGACCCAATTACGCTTAGAAAAATAGATTTATGATATGTGATCATATTAGTAATTTAACATTTATTTTATGGTATTAAGCTTTTATATAGAAAAATTTAAATCTATAAATATATTAGAATAATCAATCTTAAAGGAGGTTTCATATGGAAGCGGTACTAGATTTTGTTTTAACGGATAGGGCTATAAAAGCTATAAAAAAGCTTGCTTTAAAAAAGCAGCTTTCAAATCCAGTGTTTAGGGTTAGTCTTATAAAAGAAGGTTGCGCTGGATATAAATATCACACAGAGTTTGATGAAGCCACAAGAGAAAACGATATAGTAATAGACTATGGGGATTTTAAAGTAGCTATAGACAAAGACTCTTATGAGCATTTGAAAGGTACAGAGTTAGACTACATAGAAAATCTTATGAAAACTAACAACTTTATATTCAACAATCCAAATATAAAAAAGACTTGTAAATGTGGCTCATCTTTTAACTTCGGATAACCCTTGCTTTTTATTGTGAATTTTGATATAATAAATATTCTCATGGGGTGTAGCTCAACTGGCAGAGCATCGGATTTTGGATCCGAGGGTTCCTGGTTCGAATCCAGGCACCCCAGTTTCCACTTTTATATTTAGGAGGATGTAGCTCAGTTGGCAGAGCGAGGGATTGTGGATCCCTATGCCGCGGGTTCGACCCCCGTCATCCTCCCTTAACGCTTTATGAACAATACTATTGTAGCTCCTGCAACCCCTATGTTGAAATCGGCTATCTCTATTGTAAGGTTGTCGGGTCCAACCTGTAAGGATATCGCTAAGCGTTTTTTGTGTCTTGAAAATCCAAAGCCAAGATACGCTTATCATAGAGCTTTTTACATAAAAGATAACATGTTAGATGATGTTGTGGTTATATATTATCAGGCTCCACATTCTTACACTGGCGAAGATATGCTTGAGATTTTCTTTCATGGAAACCCCATCATTGTAGAAAAAGCTATTGAAAGTCTTATAGAATACGGATGCTCTTTTGCGTCGCCTGGGGAGTTTACCAAAAGAGCTTTTCTAAATGGTAAGATGAGCCTTGATGAAGCCTCTAGTGTTGAGCTTTTAATAAACGCCACCACAGAAAAAGCTATTGAAAACGCTCTGGGCATATTAAAAGGAAGATTTTCTCATTTTATTGAGGATTTAAGGAAAGAGTTTGTAAAGATAATAGCAAACATAGAAGCAGACATAGAATTTGGGTATGAGGATATAGAGCCTCTTAGTGTGGATGAGATAAAAAAAGAGATAGAGAACCTTGCAAGAAAGTTAGAAAATTTTTACAGCAAATTAAAAGAGCAATCTTTTTTATACGATGGCATAAAGATAGCTATTGTAGGTAAACCAAACGTTGGAAAATCTTCTTTGTTTAATGCGCTTTTACAAAAAAGAAGGTCTATAGTGTCTGACATACCAGGTACTACTAGGGATTATGTAGAAGATAGGTTAGAGCTAAACGGTTTTCCAGTAAAGCTTGTTGATACAGCTGGGATTAGAAAGACTGATGACCCAATAGAAAAAGAAGGCATAGATATAGCCTTAGAGCACATGAGAGAAGCTCATGTAGTACTTTTTGTAGTGGATGGGTCTAGTGAGTTAGACGAAGAGGATTATTTTATATATGATATTGTTAAAAGCCTAAATACGTTGGTGGTATTAAACAAGAGTGATTTAGGTATAAACGCTAAAACCCTTGATTTTTTTAAAAATGATGCTATAATAATTTCTATAAGAAATCAAGAAAATTTGGAATACTTGAAAAACAAAATTTTAAATATGATGGATTTAGCTGAAGATGGTATTTATGTTTCAAAAAGAAATAGGTTTTTGGTAGCAAAAGCTTTAGAGGCTCTAAAAGAAGCCGCTTTGCAAGATAAAACAGAAATCGTTATGTTATACATAAGGGAGGCTTTAGATTATCTTGAGGAAATACTTGGGCTAATTACAGATGAAAACGTTTTGGATGAGATATTTTCTACATTTTGCATCGGAAAATGATTTTTTTATTTTTGGCCATAAGCGGGCGCTGGAGGGCCATAAAACCCGCTATACAAATACCAGCATTTAATTGAATGGGATGAAAATATGGAACAAGAAATTAGTTCAAAAGAGTTATCTTTAGAAGAGCTTAAAAAGATGACAATGTCCGAGTTGCAAAAACTCGGCAAAGAGTTTGACTTAAAAAGGATTACAGGCATAAGGAAAGAAGAGCTTATAGAAGATATATTAGAAGCTTATGGTAAAACAAAAGGCTTGAGGTTTGTAAGGGGCGTGTTAGAAGTTTTGCAAGACGGGTATGGGTTTTTAAGAAGCCCTTCCAACAACTACATGCCAAATCCAGACGATATATACGTTTCTCCTTCTCAAATAAAAAAGCTGTATTTAAGAACTGGAGATACTATCATAGGGTTTTCAAGACCGCCAAAGGACAACGAAAAATATTACGCACTGATAAAAATTGAAGCGGTAAACGGCTTACCCATAGGCTCTTTGGAGTTAAGAAGTAGGCCATCTTTTGATAAGCTTGTGCCATATCATCCTACCGAACGGCTTAATATAGAATACGATCCGTCTGATTATGCAACAAGGGTATTAAGCCTTGTAAGTCCTATAGGTAAGGGTCAAAGAGGACTTATCGTAGCACCGCCAAAAGCTGGTAAAACTGTAATACTTCAGCGTCTGTCAAAGGCAATTCTTACGAACCATCCAGAGGTTTATCTAATCATCCTTTTAATAGACGAAAGACCAGAAGAAGTTACAGAGATGAGACGTATAGTGATGTCAAATGCCGATAAAGCTGACCACGAACCAGAGGTGATAGCCTCTACTTTTGACGAGCCACCGGAAAGGCATATGCAAGTGGCAGAACTTGTCATAGAAAAAGCAAAAAGACTTGTAGAGCTTGGAAACGATGTGGTTATACTCCTTGATTCTATGACGAGATTTGCTAGAGCTTCCAACGCTGTTACGCCGCCTACTGGTAGAGTGTTGTCTGGTGGTATAGAAGCTACGGCTTTGCAAAGGCCTAAAAAGTTTTTTGGGGCTGCTAGGAATATAGAAGATGGAGGTAGCCTTACCATTATTGCTACAGCTTTGATAGAAACGGGTTCTCGTATGGATGACGTTATATACGAAGAGTTTAAGGGCACTGGTAATATGGAGGTGCATCTTGATAGAAGACTCACCGAAAAGCGCATATTCCCAGCTATCAATATAAGCAAATCTGGTACGAGAAAAGAGGAGCTTTTGCTTTCAGACTGGGAGCTTCAACGTATATGGGTACTTAGAAAGTTTTTCTCTTCTATGGACGATGTAGAGGCTATGGAATTTTTACTTGATAAGCTTAAAAAGTTTAAAACGAACCAAGAATTTTTAAAAGCGATGAACGCTTAAAAAGGATATTTGATGAAAACAAGAGACGATATAAGAAACGTAGCAATTATAGCACACGTAGACCATGGTAAGACAACGCTTGTGGATGCTCTTCTAAAACAAAGTGGGACTTTTAGGCAAAACGAAGAGGTACAAGAAAGGATTTTAGATAGTAACGCCCTTGAAAGAGAAAGAGGTATTACGATTTTAGCAAAAAATACCTCTGTAAATTATAAAGGTATCAAAATAAACATAGTGGACACACCAGGACATGCTGATTTTGGTGGGGAAGTAGAGCGTGTTTTAAACATGGTAGATGGAGTTATACTGCTTGTAGATGCCGCTGAAGGACCTCTTCCTCAGACAAGGTTTGTACTGAGAAAAGCCTTAGAAGCGAAGCTAACTCCTATAGTGGTTATAAACAAAATAGATAGGCAAGACGCAAGGCCAAACGAAGTTCTGAACGAAATATACGATCTTTTTATAGATTTAGATGCCACTGAAGACCAGCTTGATTTTCCAGTGTTATATGCTATAGCTAAAAAAGGTATAGCAAAAACCTCTTTAGAACAGGAATCCACCGATTTAGAACCTTTGTTTGAGGCAATAGTAAATACGATACCAGCTCCGAAATACGATGAAAACCAAGTTTTGCAGCTTTTAGTAGCCTCTTTAGATTACGATAACTTTTTAGGAAGACTTGCTATAGGAAGGATTCAAAATGGATATTTACGACAAAATCAGCAGGTCTCTATAGCTTCTCCAGAAGAAGGTGTTGTAAAGACTGGTTTCATAAAAGCCATATACACGATAGAAGGTCTTAAAAGAGTTGAAACCAAAGAAGCTTTTGCTGGAGATATTGTTGCCATAGCTGGTTTTGAAGATATAAACATAGGCCAAACTATATCTGATGCCGAAAATCCATTGGCTTTACCATCTATAAAAGTAGAAGAGCCCACTATATTTATGACGTTTTCCGTAAACGACTCTCCTTTTGCTGGAAAATCTGGTAAATACGTGACTTCAAGACATTTAAGAGATAGACTATACAAAGAAACTCTTATGAATGTAGCTATAAAGGTAAGGGACACGGACTCTACGGATTCTTTTTTGGTAATGGGAAGGGGCGAGCTTCAGATGGCTATACTTGTTGAGACCATGAGAAGAGAAGGATACGAGTTTCAAGTGTCTAAACCAGATGTTGTTACCATAGAGCAAGACGGCAAAAGGTTAGAACCTGTAGAAAGGGCTATCTTAGATATCCCAGAGGAATACGTCGGCATTGTGTCTCAAAAACTTGGTTCTAGAAAAGGGCGTATGGTAAATATGATAAATCATGGTTTTGGTAGAGTAAGGCTTGAATTTGTTATACCGTCTAGAGGGCTTATAGGATATAGGTCAGAGTTTAAAACGGATACCAGGGGAGAAGGGCTCATAAATACTGTACTTGAAGGATATGAACCTTGGCAAGGCGATATTAAAAGCCGTATAAACGGAGCTATCGTAGCCGATAGAAAAGGTGTAGCTACTCTTTACGCTTTGCTTGGTTTGGAAGATAGGGGCATATTTTTTATAGAGCCTGGTACAGAAGTTTACGAAGGCATGGTAATAGGAGAACACAACAAGGACAACGATCTTTATGTAAATATAACAAAGGAAAAGAAGCTTACCAACAACAGAGCTGCCGCCGCTGAAGAGTATGTAAGGCTTACACCACCAAGAAAAATGAACTTTGAGCAAGCTATGGAGTGGATAACGCAAGATGAACTCATAGAAGTGACTCCAGATGCTATAAGGATAAGAAAAAAGAAAAAGTGATAAAAATAGCTATCACCGGAAACTTTGGTGTAGGCAAGTCCTTTGTATCATCGTTGTTGAAAGAGCTTGGTGTGTGTGTTTACGATGCTGATGCTATAATCCACGAGCTTTATAAAAAAGACGAAATGTTAAAAAAAGAGATTGTTGGGCTTTTAGGAGAAGGTATATTAAAAGACGGGGCTATAGATAGAAAAAAAGTTGCCAGTATAGTCTTTAACGATAAAGAAAAGCTTTTTGCCTTGGAAAAAATAGTACACAAAGCTCTTTACGATTATCTTGATAATTTATTAAAAACCTTAAATTGTGATATGTTTGGCTTAGAAGCATCGTTGGTAATAGAAAACGGTACTTATAAAAGTTACGATGTTGTAATAGTAGTTTATGCAGATAAAGAAACATCTAAAAAACGCCTTTTGGAAAAAGGTTACACTGAAGAAGAAATAGAAAAAAGACTTTCAAGACAGATGCCAATAGAGGAAAAGCTCAAGTACGCCGATTTTGTAATAGACAATTCAAATGGTAAAGAATACACTATAAAACAGGTAAAAGATATATACAACAAGATTAGATATGCTAAAATATTAGGTATGAAAAAATGGAAAGAACACTTAGACAAACTCAAGAGGTTAGAGGAGTTTATAAGCACCCACTTTGATCAAGTGGAAACAATAGTAGAGCTTTGTATGCCCGGTAACGACTGTTGTCCACATTGCGATAAGCCATTTATTTTGGTCAAATTTTGTTTAGAGGACAACAAGTGCCACGAAAGAAAGATAGAGCTATTTGATCATTATTTTGACCTAGAAGATCAAGAGCTATTTGATCAAATAACTCATTATGTAGAAGATTTTATGATGGAAATAGAGCAATCAGAATACGGCGGTGGCTGACGATGATAAGGCTTGCTATAATAGGGGTTGGTAATTGTGCTAGCGCTCTGATACAAGGTATTTTTTACTATAAAAAAAGCGATTTGAAAGATGTAAGCGGTCTTATGTATGAAGATATAGGGGGTTATAAGCCTTACGATATACAGGTTGTGGCTGCTTGGGATATAGATAAAAGAAAAGTAGGAAAAGATGTATCTGAAGCTATATACGCAAAACCAAATTGCACAGCTATCTTTGAGCCAAACGTTCCAAACTTAAACTGTAAAGTGAGAATGGGTCAAGTTTTGGATGGACTAGCAGAGCATATGTCAAATTATCCAGAAGATCTTACTTTTGTAAAAGCCGATGAAAAAGAAGATGATATGGATACGATAGTAAATGTTTTAAAAGAAACTAAGGCTGACGTTTTAATAAACTATGTACCAGTTGGTTCTGAAAAAGCAGCTAGGTTTTACGCCGAATGCGCTCTAAAAGCTGGTGTTGCCTTTATAAATGCTATGCCAACCTTTATAGTATCTGATAACGAATGGGCTAAGCGCTTCAAAGAAGCTGGTATACCTGTGGTAGGAGATGATATAAAATCACAGCTTGGGGCTACTATATTCCATAGAGCTATAGCTCAGCTTTTCAAAGATAGAGGTGTAAAAATAGACAGGACTTATCAGCTTAACGTAGGTGGTAATACGGATTTTCTAAACATGCTAGAAAGAAAGAGGCTTGACACTAAAAAAGAGTCAAAGACAAAGGCTGTTAGTTCTTTAATAGATTATGATTTAGGTTATGGTAATATACATATAGGTCCTTCTGATTGGGTGCCATGGCTAAAAGATAGAAAGATAGCTTATGTGAGAATGGAAGGTAGGCTATTTGGTGATGTGCCAATGCATGTGGAGGCAAGGCTTGACGTAGAAGATTCTCCAAATAGTGCTGGTTCTGCCATAGACGCTATAAGATGTGCAAAACTTGCAAAGGATAGAGGTATAGCTGGTCCTTTGTATTCTATAAGTGCATACACTATGAAACATCCTCCTGTCCAATATCCAGACTACAAGGCCAAAGAGCTTGTTAACAAGTTTATTGCCGGAGAAATAGAAAGTTAATTGATATTAGAGCTTTCAAAAAGGCTTCTAATAGAACATGTAAATCTACCTAAAAATGCCGTTTGGTTTCACACTGCAAGCATTGGAGAATTCAACAGTATAAAGTTTATAATAGATTTTGTATCTCAAAAATATCCTGTCTTTATAACATATTTTTCACCAAGGGCAAAAGAATTTTTTGAGAAAATAGACTATCCTTCTATACCAATTCCTGTAGATATGCCCCTTTTGTGGAATAAATTTATAACTACCCACAGTCCAAGATGTCTTATAAACGTTGAAAAAGAATTTTGGCCTTTTTTATTAAAAACCAAAATACCAAAAGCACTTTTAAACGGTAGGGCTCCTAAAAATAGATTAGAGGAATACTTGTTGGGATTTTTTGATATGATAGTGGCAAAAGATGAAGAAAGTTTTAGGCTTTTAAAAGAAATAAACAAAAATACTTTTTTGTGTGGAAACCTTAAGTTTTCTATAGATTTACAGTGCGATAATCTTGAAAAAGACAGTATAGTCATAGGAAGTACTCATGAAAAAGAGGAGGAGCTGCTATTACCCACTATAAAATGGATTTTGTCAAACACGGATTATAAAGTCATAATAGCACCGAGGCATATATCTCGCTCCCAAGAAGTGTTAAGGCTTTTAGAAAAAGAAAAGATAAAAGCATCTCTTAAAAGCCAGAAAGAGGATAGGGTAATCGTTTTAGATACCATCGGAGAGCTTAAACACTATTACAAGAGGGCAACTGTAAGCATAGTAGGAGGGTCTTTTGTAGAAGGTTACGGAGGTCACAATATAGTAGAGCCAGTAAGCTTTTGCTCTTACGTTTTATACGGGCCTTATATAGACAAGATAGAAGATGTAGCAAGTATTTTAGAGAGTGTGGGTGTTGGGTTTAGAGTGCGGCAATCAAACATTTTAGAAATGCTAAAATATTGCTTAGAAAGCCCTTTTAATTCCGATAAGCTTTTAGAGCTTTCAACTTATAAAAGAAAATTAAAGTCTTGCTATTTAGAGCTTGTTGAGAATTTTGTTTTAAGAAATCAAAAGCTATAAAGCCTAGCCTACTCTAAATCTAGCTTTTTCTTTAGCTCTTCTGGTATACCTACGTTTTCTCTTAACTGTCCATTTCCAAATATGATAAACTTTTCTATGGTAAGCTCTCTTAAAGCCATTGGGCCTCTTGCGTGTATCTTGTCTGTGGATATACCCATTTCAGCACCTAGGCCAAACTCGTTGCCGTCTGTAAATCTGGTGGAGGCGTTTACATAAACTGCGGCAGAATCCACTTCTTGCAAAAATCTCATGGCTTTTGTGTGGTTTTCTGTGATTATGGCATCCGAGTGTTTAGAGCCGTATTTTTCTATAAAATCCATAGCCTCTTCTAAAGAGTTTACGGTTTTTACGGCTAGTATAAGGTCTAAAAACTCTTCATAATAGTCATCCTCGGTGGCTTTTTTAATTTTGTCTTTAAAAGCTTCAAAATCTTTTGTTTGAAGGGCATTGTAAGTATCTTCATCACACCTTAACTCTACAGAGCTTTCCAAAAGCACCATGGCCATCTTTGGCCAAAAATCCTTTAAAAGGTCTTTGTGTACGATAAGATTTTCTATAGCATTGCACACTGATGGTCTTTGGACTTTTGCATTGTAAACTATGTCGTAAGCTTTTTTAAGGTCCGCTTCATTGTCTACATATATGCTGCAAACGCCTTTGTAATGCTTTATCACCGGGATTTTAGCGGTTTCTGATACGGCCTTTATTAGACTTTCGCCCCCTCTTGGTATAGCAACATCCACAAGACCCTCAAGCTGCAGGAGTTCTGTGACAATTTCTCTTTCTCTTCTATCTACAAAAGATACAGCGTCTTCTAAGCCATCTACATATTCTTTTATAGCTTGTCTAAAAAGGTCTGCAAGTATTTTGTTGGTATGAAGAGCTTCTTTACCACCTCTTAATATAACAGCGTTTGAAGACTTGAAACACAAGCTAGCAGCTTCTATGGTGACGTTGGGTCTTGATTCGTATACTATAAATATTACTCCAAGAGGTACTCTCATTCTGCCTATTTTAAGTCCGTTGTCTACTGTCCACATGGATGTAATTTCACCCACTGGATCTTTCAATTTGGCAACGTCTTCTAGGACTTTTACCATGCTGTTTATTTGCTTTTCTCCAACTCTTAATCTATCTATCATTGCCTTTGAAAGGCCGATGGACTTTGCAAACTCTAAATCTTTTTCATTTTCTTTCTGGATAAGTTCTTTGTTTTCTATTAAAAGCTTGGAAACTCTTAAGAGTACACTATTTTTAGTAGCTGGTGTTAGGCTTGAAAGCTTTGGCAATACGCTTTTTGCCTTTTTTGCTATTTCTAAAGCATATTCTCTCATAAAAATTATTTTATCCTATTTTTCTTTTATAAGGTAAACTTTGTCTTTTTCTCTTACTTTTTCAGCAACTTTTAGACCTATTGTCATACCTTTATCAGCCTCTTCTACTTTTTGATTTTCTATTTCCATAGATTCTACTTTTTGTCTTACTAGTCCTGTGGATTTCCCTATTATATGTATGGTGTCTCCTATTTTTAGAGGGTGAGCCACTATCTTTACCTCTGCTACAGAGGCTTTTGGGTAGAACTTTATCACATCTCCCACATATATTTTTTCTTCTTTTGCTATAGAGGAGTTTATACCGAAGGAAGCTTCTTTAAAGTAAAAACCACTATCCCATTCTCTATGGTATACTCTTTCTAGCATATCCAAAAGGTCTTGGTATCCTTTGTCTTTCCATTCGTTGTTTAATATTCTGTCCCTTGCTTCTTTGTAGGCTTTTGTACTCATGTATACATAGTCAGGGTTTTTGTTCCTGCCTTCTATCTTCCAAGCGTCCGCCCACATTAGTTTATCTACAAAGTTGATAGTCAATAAATCTTTAGCAGACATTACATAGTCGCTTCCGAGATAATACTCTGTGCCAGAGTTTTTTGATATCACTTTTACATCAAATTCGTGCCTGCAAACCTGATAGCATTCTCCCCTGTTTCCGGATTTTTGGAATACCTCATGACTCAGAAAACATCTTCCAGATACTGCCATGCACATAGATCCATGCACAAACACTTCCACTTCTAAGCCTGTGTTTTGTTTTAGGCTTTTAACAGAATCTAAATCAAGTTCTTTAGCTGGGACTATACGCTTTATACCCAAATCTTTGTAAAATTTACCAGAGATAGAGTTTGATACGGAAGCCATTGTAGATATATGTGTTTCTAAGCCTCTTGCCAAGCTTCCAAGCACCACAGAAAAATCCCAGGCTATAACAGCATCTACTTTTATATCCTTTAAAAAATCAAGTACGTCTTCTAAATACGGTATATCTTCTTCGAAGACTATTGAGTTTAGGGTTATGTATTGTTTTACGTTGTAATCTTTTGTGATGAGCCTTGCTTGTTTTATATCTTCTTTTGAAAAGCCCCCTTTGCCGGCTCTTTGATTTAACTTGTCAAATCCCATATAAACTGCGTCTGCTCCGGCTTTTATAGCAGACATCAAACTTTCAAAAGTACCAACTGGTGATAGTATCTCTGGTTTTTTCATGAGAGTATTATATCAAAATAGGGCGGGAAAAACTCCCGCCCTTGTCAGAAAGATTTGTTAGGTTGCTTCAAAGACAAACTCCCCGTCTTTTACATCTACTTTTACTTTAGAGCCTTCTTTTATTTCGCCTTTTATTATCTTGTTGGCTAAAGGAGTTTCTAATAGTTTTTGAACTGTGCGTTTTAGCGGTCTCGCACCAAAGGTTGGTTCATATCCTCTTCTGGCAAGCTCTTTCTTGGCTTCTATGGTTAGTTCTACTGTTATATTTTTATCTTTTAAGCGCTTATTAAGGTCATTTATCAACAAGTCTACTATTTGAATAAGTTGTTCCATAGTAAGAGGTTTGAATACGATGGTATCGTCTATTCTATTGAGAAACTCTGGTCTAAAGAAATGTTTTAGTTCTCCTAAGACTTTTTCTTTGGCTTTTTCAAACTCTTTCCTGATTTCTTCTGGGTCTCCTTCTAATGGAAGGGTGAGAAGATATGTACTACCTATGTTAGAGGTCATTATAATGACCGTGTTCCTAAAGTCTACTGTCCTTCCATGAGAATCTGTCAGTCTTCCGTCGTCTAACACTTGCAAGAATAAATCAAATACCCTTGGGTGGGCTTTTTCTATTTCATCTAAAAGCACAACGCTATAAGGCTTTCTTCTTACGGCCTCTGTTAGCTTTCCACCTTCTTCGTATCCTACGTATCCAGGAGGAGCACCTATTAGTTTTGACACGGTATGCTCTTCTTTAAACTCTGACATATCGAGTCTTATAAGAGCGTCTTCCTCGCCAAACAAGAGTTCTGCCAAAGCTTTTGACAACTCTGTCTTACCTACACCGGTAGGACCTAAAAATAAGAAAGAAGCAATTGGACGTTTTGGGTCTTTTAGACCAGCTCTTGCTCTTCTTATAGCTTCTGCTACGGCTATCACTGCATCGTCTTGACCTATAACCCTTTTATGAAGCTCTTCTTCTAAGTGCAATAGCTTCTCCATCTCTTCTTCTTTTAGCTTGTTTAGAGGTATACCAGTCCAGTCTGATACTACTTGAGCTATATCATCGTATGTTACGTTGAGCGTTTTTGCACGTTTTGATTCTAATGCTTTTATCTCCTTCTCTGTATTTATCATCTCTATCTTTAGCTGGGCTTCTTTTTCGTAATCACCTTTTTCTGCAACTTTTATAATCTGTTGTTCTAGGTCTTCTAGCTTTTTCTTGAGTTGATTTATCTTGATATCTATCATATCAAGCTTGTTGATGATATCTTGTTTTTGCTTTTCAAGGTTTACCTTCTCTATCTTTAACTGGGCTTCTTTTTCGTAATCGCCAGATAGATTTGCATTGACTATTTGTTCTTCCAAAGCTCTTAGCTTTCTTTCTATTTCCTGAAGTTCTGGAGGTACTGTTACAGAGGCTAACTTTTTACGAGCGCAGGCTTGGTCAAGGGCATCTATGGCTTTATCTGGTAGTTTTCTAAATGTTACATACCTGTGCGTTAGTTTTACAGCAGCGTCTATGGCTTCGTCTTCTATTTTTACTTTGTGGAAATCTTCTAATTTTGGTTTTAAACCTTTCAATATCTCTATAGCCTCTTCTATGGTAGGTTCGTCTACGTATACGGGCTGAAACCTTCTTTCTAAGGCGAGATCTTTTTCTATATATTTTCTGTACTCATCTAGCGTTGTTGCTCCAATAAGCCTTATCTCGCCCCTTGCCAAAGCCGGTTTTAACATATTACCAGCGTCTAAAGAACCTTCGCCTTTTCCTGCTCCTATTACCGTATGAATTTCATCTATAAATAAAATAACTTCTGGCTTTTCTTTTAACTCATCTAATAGCTTTTTTACTCTTTCCTCAAACTCGCCTCTATATTTAGAACCAGCCACCAAAGAACCCATGTCTATACTTATTATGCTTTTGTCTTGAAGCTCTGGTGGAACCTCTTTGTTTACTATCCTTTGGGCCAAGCCTTCTACTATAGCAGTTTTACCTACACCCGGGTCTCCTACTAATACAGGGTTGTTTTTGCTCCTTCTTAGAAGTATTTCTATGGTTTGATTTATCTCTTTCTCTCTACCAATAACTGGGTCAAGTTTGCCATCTTTTGCTTTTTGCGTAAGGTCCACCCCGTAGCGTTCTAATATAGACTTTTCTTCTTCTTGGATTTCTTTTTCTGTGTCCATGCTTTTACCTCCTAAAATTTGTTCTAAAAGTTTTGCGGCTATAAAATCTTTTGCTTCTAAAAGCGCTGAAACTAGATGAGTTGCCGAAATCTCTGCAACACCCTCTTTTACAGCTTTTTCTTGGGCTAATTCAAACACTCTTTCTAAGTTTTTGGAATATCCAAACTCTGGGGTTTTCCCTATAAATCTTTTTGACACCTTGTCTTCATACCTATCAAAGGATATACCTATTTCTTTTAATTGTTCTTTGTGTGGGCTTTCTTTTAAAGCTGTTTTAACAAGAGCATCTATAGATATTTTGTTGTTTAAGAAATCTCTTACTGCGCTTTTGTCAAAAACGGTAGATAAGTTTTGTTCAACTCTTGAAAGCTCTCTGTTTAGGCGTTCTTCCTCTGCTCTTAGTTGTCTTAATTCTAGCTCTAGCTGTCTTGCGCTCCAAGGGTCGTACCTTCTAGCTCTTTCTAATTCGTTTTCTATCCGTCTTTTTGCTTCTTTTATCTCAGAAAGCTCTGTCTGAATGTTTGATATATCGGATTTTAATTGAATAATCTTGCTTCTTAAGTCTATAAGATGGTTAGCCTCCGATTCTGCTGCTTTGTTTAGTTGAACGTCTATGCTGTTTATGTGTTCTTTTAGCTTTTGATATAGCTCTTTTGAGTCTATACCTTTTTTCGAAACGTATTTTGACAGCGCCGAATCTGGGTCTTTTAAAAGTGCCAAAAGAAGATGGTCTGTGTCTACTTTAGTGTCGCCCAAAGACCTAGCCGTTGAAGACGCTTGCTCTATGTAATCTTTTACTTTCTTACTCCACATGTTTTCGCTATACATATCAACCTCCTATTAGTATTATACTATAATTTAAGCTTTAGTATATTTTTGTCAATACATTTGATATTAATATACTAATATTATTTGCTACAACTATTACCAAATACGTTGTTTAGTTGACATCCGCCTCCAAAATTTAGATTGTTGCCTTGTTGTATGTTTGAATTGGTTTTTTTGGTTTTATTAAAAAACGACTCTATAGCATCAGAGCCCACAAGCACTTTGTATCCGTATGGCTCTCTTACGAATAGCACAGGAGCTTCGCTTATACCCATGGACATTAGAAGCCCTTTATGTTTTGAAGCGTTTATCTTGTTGTAATCTACGTGTATGCTGTCTAAAAATTTTTCTGCGTGCTCGCAGTGAGGGCATCCCGGAAGATACAAAAGCGTATATTGATTTTTTATCTCCAAAGTAGGGTTGTTTACCATGAAAACCGTAAAAAATACAAAGAAAAAAGCGCTAAACCCTTTTAAAAGTATCTCTTTGTTTTCTTTTACTCTTATTATAAAGAGTGTTAGTATTATTAAAAATGTAACTGTGCAAAAAATACAAAACGTATGGGCTGTAAATATTTCAAATCCTTGTAGATACCCTTCCGAAGCTAAAGCACCTATCAGCACATTATCTAAGAGTTTTTCTTTCTTTTTTTCTTTTAAAAACCCCAAAATTATAAAAAGTAAAATCCCTATTGTAAGCATTACAAACTCTGGGTATCTGTTGTAAGAGGCTGCTATGGTACATCCTGAGCTTGTGCACACGCTTTTGTGGAAGATACCCATTACAAGCTCTAGTGCAACCCAAACAATACCCAAGATTGATATTTTAGTAAATATACCCATATGGTATTAATTATAACGATAAAATGGTGTTTTTGCTTTATAATAGTCTTATGGTTAGAACAAGGTTTGCTCCAAGTCCAACAGGATATATGCATCTCGGTAATGCAAGAACCGGTATTTTTAGTTATCTTTTTGCAAGACACCACAACGGAAATTTTATACTAAGGATTGAAGATACCGATAGAGAAAGGTCTACAAAAGAGTTTGAAGAATCTATTTTAGAAGATTTAAAATGGCTTGGTATAGATTGGGATGAGTTTTATAGGCAATCAGAAAGGTTTGATGTTTACAGAGAATATGCCAAAAAACTTTTGGAATCAGGACATGCGTATTATTGCTTTTGCAAAGAAGAAGATATTGAAAAGCAAAGGGAAGAAGCTTACGCTCAAGGAAAAGCTTATAGATATCCTGGTACTTGTAGACATCTTTCTAAAGAAGAAGTGGAAGATAGATTGAAAAAAGGCGAATCTTACGTTGTGAGGTTTAAGGTTCCAGACGGAAAAGTGATAAGTTTTGATGATTTGATAAGAGGCAATATAAGCATAAACGTAGATGATTTTGGGGATTTTGTGATAATAAGAAGCGACGGAAGCCCTGTTTATAACTTTGTGGTGGTAATAGACGATGCTCTTATGAAAATAACCCATGTTATAAGAGGAGAAGACCATATATCAAACACACCAAAACAAATTCTTATATACGAAGCCCTTGGCTTTAAACCTCCAGAGTTTGCGCATTTGCCAGTAATCCTTGGAGAAGACAGGACAAAGCTCTCAAAAAGACACGGTGGTGTTTCTGTGAGATTTTACAAAGAAAACGGCTATTGCCCGGAAGCTCTTTTCAACTATCTTTGTCTTTTAGGATGGTCCAGCGAAAAGCTTGGTAAAGAGATTATATCAAAAGAAGAAGCCATAAAACATTTTGATATAAAAGATATAAATCTATCGCCGGCTGTTTTTAGTCACGATAAACTGTATTGGTTAAACGGCGTTTATATAAGAGAAATACTATCAGAAGATAGACTTTTAGAGGACTTGATGCCTTTTATAGAAAAAGCCTATAAACAATTTGATATAGAGTATCTTAAAAAGATAGTGAAAGCCACCAGAAAAGAATACAACACATATTTGGAAGCTGTTGAGAAACTAAGGCCATTTTTTGAGCACAAAGACCCAGATGAAGCGGCAAAGATAGAACTTGAGAAAATAGACAAAAGTGTTTTTGAGCTTTTGATAAAAGAAATAAGTGATTTAGAAGAGATAACCCCAGAAAACTTAAAAGCTGTTGTAAAGCATATCCAAAAATCCACAGGATTAAAACCAAAAGATATATGGCATGCTTTAAGAATAGCCATAACAGGCTCTTTGGAAGGTATAGCGATAGATGTTATAGTATCAATTCTTCCAAAAGAAGAAACCTTAAGAAGACTTTCTAAGTTTGTATGAAGCTTTTATATTTTTCTATATTAAAAGAAAGGCTCGGGGCTTTTGAAGAGATTGAGTTTGAAGGAAATGAAGCGCACTTAAAAGAATACTTATGCAAAAAATATCCTGCTCTTTGCGATATAATTAAATCTTGTAGGTTTGCCAAAGAAAACGAATATGCAAGCGAGTTTAAAAACGATGATACTGTCCTTGTAATACCCCCTGTAAGTGGTGGATAAAGTCCTTGTTCTTAGGTTTTCTTCCCTTGGAGATGTTATACTTACGACAGCTGTTTTAAAACCACTTTACGATGCTGGTTTTGATGTATATCTTATGACCTATAAAGAGTTTGCTCCTATTTTTCAAGATTCTTCTTTTGTAAAGGTTTTAGAAGTTGATAAATCAAATATGTTTGAGGTTGCTAAAGGTATAAATCCTAATATTGTTGTAGACCTTCATAAAAATCTAAAAACTTTTGCTTTAAGAAGCCTTTTAAAAGCAACATGGTTTTCTTACAATAAAAAATCTTTAAAAAGAAGGCTTTGTGTATGGTTTAAGGCTTTTAAAAAAGAAAACTTTTATATAACTAACGAGTATGCAAGTGCCGTAAAGCCTATTTTAGACATAAAAAACCCAAAACCTTATTTGGAAGTAAAATCTGATAGAGTTGCCAAATTCTTATCCTCAAAACCAGTTATAAGCCTTGGAGTTGGGGCTAGGTATGATAAAAAAAGATATAAACATTATAAAGAACTTTCTCAAATGTTTTTAAAAAATGGTTTTGAGGTGAGGCTTTTGGGTGGAAAAGATGATGTTACAGATGCCTATGGCGTAAACTATGTTGGCAGGCTTTCTCTTATAGAGACTCTTGCTTGTATCAAAAGCTCGAAACTTGTGATAGCGAACGACTCATCTATAACCCATATGGCTAGAGCCGTGGGAGTTAAAGTGATTACTATATTTGGTGGGACAGACCCATGCTTTGGTTTTGCCCCAAAAGAAGACGAGGGCATTACAGTCTCCAAGGACATGTCTTGTAAGCCCTGTGATTTGCATGGTAAAGGAGTTTGCAAGTATGGTAATTACCCTTGCCTTGATGTGGAGCCTAGATTTATATTTGACAAAGCTATGGCGCTGTTAGGCTAACATTTTTCATAGTAAAAGCATATTTACAGATTACTTTTATACTATGCGGTATTTTGAATTAGAAGAGGCTAATAGAGTTTTGGAGTCTATAAAACCTGTTATATATGATTTTATAGACCTAAGAGAGGAAATTGTAGATATTATAGAGCGTATTTCCAGCATAGATGATGAGTTGGAAAAGCTTTATATGGAAAGTGTTTTAGAAGAAAAGAAAAACCAAATGAACAACCTAATTTACGAGATATCAGCCAGCGGTGCTGTTGTAAAGGGATTAAACCCTTTGCTATTGGACTTTTTGTCTAAGAATGGAAAGCAAGATATATGGCTATGCTGGTTAGAAGATGAAGAAGAGATAACTCATTGGCATGGTATAGAAGAGGGCTTTGTTGGGCGTAAGCCTGTGGAACTTTTAGAAGAGGAAAGAAGAGATATTTAATTAACATAAATGCCTAAAAATATTTGTAGGGTTTATGTTATAATAATTTTATAGTAAGCTAGAACTTACTTTAAGGATAGGAGGTTGCTATGGCGCTTTTAGAGCTTTTAGGGGAATATCCCTATTCTACAAAATATACTAAGGTTAGGCTCGCTTTTAATGTTATCTCTGCTATCAGTCTTATTGTCTTTCCGCTTTTTCATCTTATTAAGATGGATTTTGCCAATGGAAATTATTATTTATGGGGACATTACACCACCAACTGGACAAAACCAGCCATTTGGGCTTTTTCATTGTGGATAGCTCTTTATAGTATCACTTTTGTTATAAACTATTTTTACGGAAGATTCTTTTGTAGTTTTATATGTACAGAAGGATGGCTTATTAGAGGCGTTAAAGTGCTTTATGATAAACTCTATAGGCACGGCAAAAAATTGCAATTTAATATTATAGTATTTGTTTTAAATGCTTTGCTTACCTTGATACTTCTAAATTGGATAGTGGATTTATCGGTTTTGTTTAAACCATATCATCCCGCTTTTTTATGGGTATCGCTTCTTACGTATGGTCTTATAGCTCTCAATTATCTCGCCATAGGATGGCTAAGGCAAAAGTGGTGTAGATACTTTTGCCCTATAGGTCTTTATCTGGAAGTGCTAAATCAAAAGATGAGATGGCGGATAACTTATGATAAAAACACTTGCACAGAATGTTTGGAATGTGTGAGAGCTTGCCCTATAGCTTTAGACCCTAGGAAACTAAAAGATGAACTTGATACTACAAGCGGTTTAAAGGCTTGTTATATGTGTGGAAAATGTGTGGATGCATGTAGAACAGATTTTAGAGTTCATGGTGAAGAGAAGCAGGCTCTTCACATATCTAGGGTGGATGATGAAGGAAATGCTAAGGATTTGTTTTAATGTTAACATATAAAAGGAGCCTTAGTATGAGGAAAAACATTATATACGTTGGAATGGTTGGTGCCATAGTGGCTTTATCAAGCTGTGAAAAGGTTTATCAAAAAAAGGATTTTAACAACTATAAAAACTTCATAAAATATTCAGAAAGCGTAATACCTTTCTATCTAGATATGATAGAAAAACCTATGTACTTTAACTTCCATCTTACCGATAAAACAAAACGCGAAAGATATGAAACGCTGGCAGCCCAATACTGTAAAGCGAAAGGCGGTGAATTTATAAAAAATGGTCCATGGCTTTACTGTAACTCTTCAAAAGATGAGTATATGATACATGAGACTGACTATGGATTTGAGGTTTACGCCGAGCCCACTAAGCAGATAGAGGGGATTATAGAAAGGGCTATAAATCTTATGAAATCTGAAAGGTATAAAAAAGCCAACGAAGAGCTTAAAAAAGCCTTTGCCTTTGCAAACGTAGTAGGCAACAAATACCTTATTGGGGAAGCAGCTTATTATATAGCTTACAACAACTTTTTATCTTCTAGATACTACGACATAGACAAAGTATTTAAATATATGAAAATAGCTCAAGAAAACGGCATAAACGTATCTAACTTTATATATGATATCAAAATATCTACTCAAAAAATTTTAAACAGTGTATTAAACAAAGCAAAATCAGGTCAGAAGCAACTCGCTTTGGAGGATTTGTCTAGGGCTTTTAAAATTTCAAAGCTCTTAAACGATAACAATCTTTTGTACACTACGTATTACTATTCTGGAAACTTTTATCTTGAAACCGGAGACTATGATAAAGCCATATCATATTTAAAGCAAGCTATTGCTTTGGGTCAAGATAAACCAAATACGCTTGGGCTTTTATACAATCTTTTGGGACAAGCTTATGAAAAAAAGGGTGATTTGAAAGATGCAGAAAAATACTACGTAGAATCTTCTCAAATAGCTCTTAAAAATGGGGATACGGAAGGTGCCGCCATACCGCTAAGACATCTTGGAGATATTTACTATCAAAAAGGCAACTATCAAAAAGCTTATAAATATCACTTGCAGGCTCTTATGATAAGGGGATATAAAACTAGGAAAGGCGGTGCTAGATACGGCCTTGATTTGGACTTATACAACGTTGGCAACGATCTTTATAAGATGAACCAGTGTAAAAACGCCATCGTATATCTTGATGAAGCTGTACCATACTTAGAAAAATTTGGTATATACGATACTATGGCAAAAGCTTTGTACGAAGACATATCTTGCTATCAAAAGCTTGGAAACATTGCGAAAGCAAAAGAGCTTTTTAACAAATATAAAAGTATAATATCTCAACAAAATATGCTGCCTAGGTTTAAAAATCTTGGGTTTTAATTTTTATAATTTTTATATAATTAAGTGATATAATCATTTGAGAGGGTTTTTATGATTTTTAGATTTATAGTAATAGGCGTTGTTGCTTTTGTTCTGCTTCTCATGTTTACTATTTTTATGTACAGCATTTTTTCCAGCAAAAAAGGACAAAAGAGTAGAGAATAATGGGACACCATATGTATGTGCCCGTCGTTTTTAGGATATGGGATGTCATTTTCATGACAATAGTTATGATAATGATGATAATATCTTTTGGGGTTGTGCTTTATTTTTATGTTATGAGAGGTGAGAAGAAAAATGGAAGAAGCGATAAGAGTGATGAATGAAGTAATGGCCAAAGCTGTTACTCCTGCTGATAGAGAATGGTTTGCTTTTTTAGCATTTGGAGTGCTAGCTATTATGGTGGTATCTTTTGTGCTACCTATATGGAAAGGTGGCAACAAAAAAGGAGAAGCTTGATATGGGTGGAATGTGGAAATACATGGATTTTTTAGCTATCACAGCCCTAGTAGTGGTGGCTACGATGTCATATCTCATCGCTTACTTGGTTGATATAACAGAGCAAGAAAGAGGAGAAAGCCCGCTTCAAGAACAAGACGAAGATTGATGCGCACCGGTTTTAGGATTTTAATATTAGATAAATATAAAAATAAAATTGACGAACACCTTATACAAGATAAGAATCTTGCAAGGGCAATAAAATACATTCATAAATCTCAATATATAGAGGCTTCAAAGTGGCTTTTTTTGGCAAGCGATTCAAGAGAAAAATATATACTTCTTTCTTTGATAAACTTTGCCCTCAAGCAGCATGAACAGGCTTTAAGTTATCTGGAAACTTCAAGTGCATTGTTGTACAACTTTAAAGATGTGTTTGACATATATATACAAAAGCCTGGGGAACCTTTGGAGTATGGAGAGGAATTTATAAAAGGCCCTTCTTTATCTTCATAGCCTCTTCTTTTGCTATTTTATCGCAAAGGTTGTTTGTATCATGGTCATGTCCTTTTTCCTTTTGATGAGACCTTAACCATACTACTTCTACGTTAAATTTCTTTAAAAGCTCATAAAGCTCTTTCCAAAGGTCTTTGTTTTTTACGCCTTCAAAATCTTTTTTAACCCAACCGTCTAACCATAATTTTATACCGTTTGCTACATATTGGCTGTCTGTGTATATAGTTATTTTTTTATCTGTCTTGTTTAAAGTTTTTAACGCCTCTATAACGGCTTTTAATTCCATGCGGTTGTTGGTGGTGTTTTCTTCTGCTCCCTTTACAATCTTTTCTTTTAAAACTTTATTATCTTTAAAGGCTTTTAATATAGCACAGTATCCTCCTGCACCTGGGTTTCCAAGACAAGAGCCGTCTGTATATATCTTTATTTCCATCATTTTAAGCCTAAAAGTTTATGCACTTGCGGTATTACTCTACCCCCAAATTTCTCCGCAAGGCTAGTAGCTTTATCGAGAAATTTTACCTTGCCTTCTTCCCAAAGCGGTTGGAGTATAAGTAGGCCTTTGTCTACAAAGTGCTTAATATATTCTCGTTCTAAAATGCTCTCGTTTAGATGCTCATCCACCACTATTTTTAACTCTATATTTTTGTTAAAAGCTAAAAACTTTTGGTCTACTGCATAGTTTGATATGTATTTAGGAGATAACGTTATATATGTATGTGGATACGATTTTATAGCGTCGTAAATATCTTCCCTTAGGATGGTTGCATTTGTTTCTATCTGGATGGTCTTGCTTAGGCTTTTAAGATAAGAAAAAATATGTATAAAGTCTTCATTTAAAAGAGGCTCTCCTCCTGTTAGCACTATAAGGCTTGGGTTGTGTAAAGATAGCATATGCTTTATCTCTTCTATAGCTATATTGTATGATTTTCCAATCTTATCAAAATCTAAGGCATTTTTTTCATCACACCAAACGCATCTTAGATTACATCCTTGAAATCTTACGAATAAAGCCGGAGTACCTATTAAAAACCCTTCTCCTTGTAAAGAGTAAAAAATCTCGTTTATCATAGAAGCCCGCGCTGTTTTCTCTTTACTATGTATGCTATGATTTCGGCTACAGCCTTGTAAAATTCTGGTGGAATCTCTTCTCCTATATCTACGGCTTTGTAAAGAGCCCTTGCTAATTCTGGTTTTCTAACCACTGGAATTTCGTTTATTTCGGCTATCTCTATGATTTTTTGCGCTATATAGTCTTGACCTTTTGCCACCACTACGGGAGCTCTATCTTGTTTTGGTATATACCTTAAGGCTATAGCAAAGTGTGTTGGGTTTGTTATAACTACGCTGGCTTTTGGTACTTCTTGCATCATTCTAGCCCTTGATAGCTCCATCATTCTTCTTCTTATTTTGGCTTTTACTTCAATATTTCCTTCAAATTGCTTGAATTCATCTTTTACTTCTTGTTTTGACATTTTTATACGTTTTTCATAGTCAAACTTTTTGTAAGCAAAATCAACGCCAGCTAAAACAAGCCCAACTATACCTATTGATATAAGAAGTTTAAATATGAGCTTTGCCATTTCTTCTAAACCCTGTCTTGCAGGCATATAGGATGACCATAAAAGCGTATGAAAGCTGAAATATACCACAAAAAAAGACGCTATTAAAAGTAAGGTTATTTTTAAGGAATTTTTAACAAGTTCAAAAAGTGCATTTAAGCTAAATAAGTTTTTTAGGCCTTCTACTGGGTTTAATTTTGAAAAATTTGGCTCCAAAGGCTTGAAGGTAAATATAAATCCAAACTGCAAAATGTATCCAAATACAATTATTAAAACGGCCAATATAAAAAGAGGTGATATATCTGTCAAGAGTTTCCTAAAAGACAACCCCATAAATCTTGTTGTATCGTAGGGAGTGAAGGAAGAATCTTGAACGGCTAAGCTGCCATCCAAAAGCATATCGGAGAATAATATATAGATTTTATACCCTATAAAGAATAGAGCAACTGTTGAAACAAGCATCAAAAGAGCGGATATTACTTCCTGACTTTTTGCTACATTTCCCTCTTGTCTTAGTTTACCCCTTCGATACGGTGTAGCCTTTTCTGTTTTATTTTCCGATGCCATAGCGATATCCCCTTGTTATTTCTAACATATACATAAAATAATGCTTAAATATGTCGTGCATCAAAATACCTAATATGGGAAATACAAAGATTAAAAATACTAATCCTATCAGTGTTTGGAGTGGCATACCCACCATAAAAACGTTTATTTGCGGAATGAGTCTATTTACAGCGGCAAGAATTAAGTTCATCACGAGTCCTACTGCTATAAGGGGCAATGCGAGTTGAAATGCTGTATAAAAGCTTTTATAAAAGATATTTAATACAAACTCTGGCCTCAAGCTATATATATCAAAAATACCAAGGGGAATATTTTTTAAACTATCAGATAGTACAAAATACACGTATTCAAAGCCAGAAGATGCTGCGAAAAGCGCCATAGAAAAGTAGCTGAAATAAGTACCTAGTATTGTGGAATTTCCCATTAGGGGATTTAAAAGCGTGGCGTTTGAAAGACCAAGTGAGCTTGATACAAACTCTCCAAACACAAAGAAAATATCCACTAGAAATCTAATTATAAGGCTTATGATAAAACCTAAGCTAAACTCTTTCACACCCATAAGGATTAGCATTATAAAACTGTCTGTGTAAACTGGTTTCACAGGATTATAATAATAAAGAGATATACTAAAAGCTATCACGAAAAATATTTTAAAGCCATTGGGTAAATCTTCAAACACCGGAGCTAAAAAAACTATAGAGGATACTCTAAGCGTTATGAGTAAAAAAGTGATAAGATAAGGAATTGAAATTGTAAGCGTCATATTACCTTATATAGTTTGGTATGTTTATTATGAGTTCTTTAGTGTAATCTACCATGTGTTTCATCATCCAACTTCCTAGCAAAAAAATCACAAAAAATGCTGCAAGAATTTTTGGAATGTAGCTAAGGGTCATTTCTTGGATTTGGGTGGCGGATTGTAGTATGCTTACCAAAAGCCCGACGATAAAAGTTGTTAACAATACAGGGGCTGACAAAAGTACTGTCATTTTAATCATGTTTTCTGTTATGGTAAGCACTTGATCCTGACTCAATGGTAGCTCCTTACTAAGGATAATATGACAAGCTCCCAACCATTTACCAGCACAAAAAGCATGATTTTAAAAGGTAACGATATTACAGTGGGAGGAATCATTATAATGCCCATAGCTAGTAGTATAGCAGACACCACCATATCTATGATAAGAAAAGGTAAATAAAGCAAAAATATAATTTGGAAAGCTATAGATAGCTCGCTCACCATAAAGGCTGGAATAACTACGCTCAAAGGCAAATCGTTTATATTTTTGATATTATCTTTGTTTGGAATATTTGAAGCTAGCAAAAAAGTTCTTTCGGTGCTTACCTTGGTATTTCTTACCATAAACTCTTTAAGAGGTTCTATGGTATTTTGTATAAATTGCTTATCGGTAATTTTATGTTGAAGGTATGGTTGCAACGCGTTTTTGTTTATTTGATTGATCACTGGATACATGACATAAAATGTTAAAAAGAGCGCTAAAGATGTTATAACTTGATTTGGAGGGACATTTGGAAGGCCTATGGCTTGTCTTAGCACTGACAAAACAGTTACTATCCTTATGAAAGACGTAGTCATTATGATTATAGAAGGTGCTAAGCTAAGAACTGTTAGGATAAGTATAAGTCTTATAGCTTCTGTAAAGTTGCCGTTGTTAAAACTTACTTGAACACCGGGTATTACGTTTATAGGATTTTCATTTTGAGCCATAGCTAAGTGTGAAAATAATAAAAGCCAAATAATTAAGCTAATTAACGTTTTCACCCTCATCATCCATCTCATATATAAGTTTAGCATAATCTTTTGCTACAAATACCAATATTAGCTTTTTTTTAGCTTTTAATATGACGAACTTTGAATGTTTGTCTAATGGTATTATCTTGTATATGCTTATAATATTGTCGCTTTGATAAGTTTTGGTCAATATACTCTTCCAATCAAAAGCTGTATATAAAAAAGCTATAAGCGAGAGAACCATACCAAGGGCACTTACAGCTTTTAAAAATAATATTATTTCCACAAATCTACATAGATTGTACTATAAATTGTGTGAAGTATATATTTTGCACACCACCTGTTACCAATATGGCATTTATTCTTTTTATAAGCTCTAATCTCAGTTCTTCTTTGCCCTCCGGGGTCCTTATCTCATCGTACGTTTTGGAGCTCAAAAGGTTTATGACAGCATCTTTTATAATGGGCAATCTTTTTATAACTTCCTCTTGGACTTTTTGGTTTGATAATTCCAGCGTAATAGAGACTTTAGCATATGTATTGGCGTTTTTGTCTGCCAAATTCACTAAAAAAGAGCCCAAATTGTACATTATGCCAAGTTTTTGGGGTGCTACTGGTATAGCTTTTTTTGTTTGGTTTTTCTTATGTATTATGAAAAAATATGCTCCAGCACCCCCTCCTATGAGCAAGAGGAGGATTACTGGTATCAATATAAATATAAGCTTTTTTTTGCTTCCTTGCTTACCCTCTACTTTTGCTTGTTCCTCTGCCATACTATATTATTTTAACCTGTCACCATGTTTAATGTAGCTTGTAATACGTTGTCCGAAGATGTTACTACTTTTGCGTTGGCTTGATATGATCTTTCTGCAGTTACAAGTTGTATGTAAGCTTGAGCTATATCTACATTTGATTGTTCTAACATGCCTGATTGGATTATGTCTGCGCTTCCCGGTAATAATATAGTGGGTGTGTAGATTGATGTATACAGATTAGACCCTTTTTCTATAAGTTCGTTAGGATCTTGGAATTGTGCAAGTGCTACCCTATAAAGAGGCGTAGATTGACCGTTGGAGTAAACACCGACAACGGTACCATCACTTGATAACACATAAACGTTAACAAGGTTTCCAAGAGAGTATCCATCCTGAGATGCTGTTATGGTAAAATCAGATGCGTCTTGGGTTATATATGAGTTGTCTATTATCCCTGCGCTTGTGCTCGTGGTGGGTTTGGCTCCTATTAGTTGCCCGAAAGCTAATCCTCCTGTAGATTGGGAGCTGGCAGAGTTTAAATTTCCTACGATATTTCCATCTCCCAGTACAAGCGGACTTTGGGTACCTATGAAGTATTCGTAACTAGAGGAAGTAGGATAAATATATACACCTACGGTGGAACTTGTTGTTATATTACCGGTGTTTGGATCAAAGTTTAATACAGCCGTAGCTGCGTATATCGTGCTACTGCCAGTGTATACCGGTACGCCTATACCGCTAGATAAGTTGTATGGAACAAAACCGCTTGTGGCCCCAGAGCCTATTGTGTCCCATTCTTGTGTTCCACCTGGGGGTCTTGTGGGATTTACTACATAACTTATTGTGGTGGATGATGTTGTAACGTTTACTACCCAGTCTGTGACCATAGAGCCTGAAGAGTTGGTGCCAGATATCATATAGTACGGGGAAACTGTGGCGGATATAATGCTTGAGCTTGCTGTGTTTGGTGGAGTTGTGATATTGTACCACGTTAAAGACCCGCCGCTGATAGTAGTACTTTGCCACGTTCCGGCTACGTTTCTATATAGCACATTGCCAGATGTATTGCTGTAATAAGCTGCTTTTTCATTTTCTGCATATATATAATTCCATGTGTTTGGTCCTGTTTTTTGGAAGTATGTATCGCCTTCTACGGTGTTGCCTAAGCTATCAAACGTGGTTAACGTATTTTGGTAGTTGAAGGTAGCGGTGTTTAGAGGGTTAAAAGCTTGAGTTATGCTTGGAGCTGTAGAATTTAGGTTAGTTGGTTGCTGGTATGTTATTAGGTCTGTAGCTTTTGGCGGCTGTTGTGGAATTATGTATATAGGCTGTAAAGAAGTGCCGACTACAGAGCCTGATTGATTCACTTTGTATCCTAAAAGCTTTAAACCGTCGGGACTTACCATATAACCCTGTTGACTTATAGTAAACTGCCCGTTTCTTGTATAAAACACATTGCCAGCGTTTGCTGGGTCTTGTAACATGAAAAGTCCATTTCCTTGTATTGCCAAATCTGTGTTGTTACCGGTTTGTTCAAAGTTTCCAAGCTGCCAATCTATCTGTGTAGAATCAACTATAACACCTGCACCGTATATCGTAGATTTTAGTGTATTTGTTAAGGTGTTTATACCAACGTTTACGTTTGCAACAACGTTTTCAAATATGGGGCTTACCGCTTTATAGCCTATAGTGTCAGCGTTTGCCATGTTGTTTGATACTATACTTAGATAGTTGTTAAAAGCATCGAGACCAGACACTGCGTTGTAAAAACTTGGTAACATAGACCACCTCCTTAAATTTAAATTGTAGTCGAGCTAGGTATCGCTCCAGCGTAAATTATGTTAGATGCTGGTTCTGTTAAGCCGGATTGAAGCGTTAAATCTAAATTTGAACCGCTTAGATTAACAGATTGTACTATATCTGCTAAGCCAAGCTTTACGTTATGATTTGGAATACCGTTTGATAATATTTGCACTCCATATTGACCAGGAGGCAAATTGCTTAAGTTTAAAGGATTTAAACCAGCCGTTAGGCTCATGGTAATTGTTTTCACTGGGGTATTGCTGTTCATTATTTCTACTGTTACATTAGACATACTTGTAGGTGCGTCAAGATAATAATTGACATTTTTTGTAGTATCTATGCCGCTTGTGCTAAACACAAACTCTTTGCCTATCATATTTATAGAGTTGAGTGTGGTCATCTGAGAAAGCAAAGCTTCTAACGCTTGGGTTTGCTGCTGTGCCATGCTGTAATAACCTATTTGTTGGAGTTGTACTGTAGCGTTTATCATAGATGTTACATCGTTACCGCTTGAAGATGCTGGGTCTTGGTATTTTAACTCTGTGGTGTATATTTCCATGTAGGCACTGGCACTAAGATTCATCAAACTCTGTTGAGTACCTGGTGGCACAACTTTTACTGGCGGAAGCCAGGAAGGGCTAGATATACTTTGACCAGTTGAGAGTCCACTTACTAAGTTAGAGCTATTTATACTACCCATATTTGACCTCCTTTTAGCTTATCTTGCTTACAAGCTCTTTTAACTCTTGTAAGCTATTAATATAATTTATGCCAGTTTTTGGATTTTGCATGAAAAAATTATCTATATCGGCTTTATACTCTAAAACTTTATCTATTATTTGGTTAGAACCCTTTCTGTAAAGTCCTACTTTGATGATATCTTCCATCGAGTAAAACTCTGATAAAATTTGTTTAAATTTTAATACGGAGTTCCAATGATCTTCTGAAACTATGCTTGGCATTATACGGCTTATACTTTTAAGGGGGTCTACGGCTGGGTATATACCAGCGTCTGCTATTTTGCGAGATAAAAGTATGTGTCCATCCAAAAAACTCATAGCGCTATCCGCCACTGGATCTAAAGAGGTGTCGTCTCCTTCTACCAATACGCTAAATATTCCAGTTATTCCAAAATCTCCTATGAGGCCACAAGCTTCTATTATTTTTGACATTATTAAAAATACTGAGGGCGTATATCCTTTTAATGTCGGTGGTTCCCCTACGGATAATCCTATCTCTCTTTGAGCCATAGCAAGCCTTGTTAAAGAATCCATTACAAGAAGTACGTTATAACCTTTGCTAGCAAAAAATCTTGCATGTACTAGGGCGCTTACGGCTCCTTTTACTTTCATGATTGGCGTTTGGTCTGATGTGGATACTATAACTACAGATTTATCAAAAGCATCTCCTAATATGTCCTCTATATACTCTCTTACTTCTCTTCCCCTTTCTCCGATAAGAGCTAATACCACTACATCAGAAGAGCTATGCTTCATTATCATGCCAAGCGTAGTGGTTTTTCCTACTCCAGCTCCTGCAAATACACCTACCCTTTGTCCTATACCTATTGTGGTTAAAGCGTTTACGCTTCTTACTCCTGTGTCAAATATTTTCGTTATTTTTTTTCTTTCCATGGGCGAGTAATTTTCTAAATTTAAAGGTGCTTTCTTTATTGTTTTTACACCTTTGTTGTTAGAGCTATATATAATGTTTCCAAAAGGGTCTAACACTTTGCCAAGAAAATCTTCAGATACGTAAGTAGAGACTGGCTCTTCTGTATATAATACCTTTGTGCCGGGCCTAACGTTTACGCTATTGTCAAAGCACATGATGATAGCATTTTCGTTATCAAAACCTATTATTTCTCCTTTGGCATCGTTGTTTACCAATACCTCTTCTCCAACGCCAGAATTGTAGTTTGTAGCCTCTATATAGATGCCACTTACTTTTTTTACCTTACCGTATATTTTGTAAGGCTTTCTCAATAGCATCTTTTATAATCTCCTTGTTGAAGCGTTCTAGTACAAAGTCTTTTGTTTCTATTTGAAATTCCCCGTCTTCAAAGTTTTCTTCTATAAATTCCACTTCTATATTATCAATAAGCTTAACATATCTTTTAAAAGTTTCTATGAAAGTTTTGTTGGCTTTTAATATTATAAAATCTTTAAACATCTTAGAATCTTCAAAGATGCTTTTTATTATAGAATCTATATCTATGGTGCATTTTGCGTATATTATTTCTAATACAGTAGATATTATCGTTTTAACCTCGTCTAAGGCTAGTTGTTTTGTTTGATTTATGTTGGTGGCTATGGCCTCTAAGCTTTTTATAACGGCGTTTTTATATACCTCTTCTTTAGCTTCTTTTTCTCTTAGCTGTTCTATAATAGCTTTTAGCTCGCTTTCTTCTTGAAGTAGTTTTTCTTTTTCTTTTTCTATGTTTTCAAGCTTTTCTTTCGAGATTTTCAATTCTTCCTCAAGATTTTTCTTAAGCTCCATTAATCTTCTTATTTCTTCTTCCTTTAGCTGGAGCTTATTTTCTAGCTGTTGTATGGTATCTTTGTACTTTTGTATTTTGGCTTGGGTTTCTTTTTTTAAAAACTCTAAAACGCTTGATATGGTGGATTCTTTGGTGTTTTTCTTTTGTTCTTTTTTATCATCTTTTTCTAATACGACTTCTTGAATGGCTTCAAAATGCTCATTCATAAGAAGCGCCGCCAGATAAATCTATTTTGCCTTCATCTGCTAACTTCTTTATAACGGCTATTATTTCTTTTTGGGCTTTTTCTACGTCAGATGCCCTTACTGGTCCCATTGCTTCCATATCTTCTTTCATTATAGTAGCCGCTTTTTGAGACATATTTGAGAAAAATTTATCCTTTATCACGTCAGAAGCACCCTTTAGAGCTATCATTAACGTATTTTTGTCTACGGCTTTTAATATTTCTACTATATCTCTGTTGCTTAGTTTTGCTATATCATCAAATACAAACATTTTGTCTTTTATTCTTTCTGCCAAGTATTTGTCTTCTTGTTCTATCTTAGTTAAAATCTTATCTGTTACCTTTTTATCCAACAAGTTTAAAACTTCTGCTGCCAGAACAAGACCGTTTGTTTTTTGAGAGAAACCGGTAAGACCTATACCTCTTATTTCTTCAGCTAAGTTTTCTATTAGCTCCCCCAAGAATTCCGGTGATATATTTTCCAACGTTGCAAGCCTTTTTGTTACTTCTACAGCTATATTTTCTGGTAGATATTGTAATACATCCGCTGCTCTCATAGGGCTTAACTGAGATAGTACCACTGCAATTGTTTGAGGATGTTCTTTTGCCAATAAAGAGGCCAAAATCTTTATATCTACTTTTTCCAACTCTTGAAAACTTTTTATGATGGTGGAACTACTTACAAACTCGTATATTTTGGCGAACTTTTCTGGCGGTAGCACCTTTCTAGCAAATTCCAAGAGCTGTTCTGTATCTGGTGAAACTATAGTGGTCTCTTGGTATTCCTGTAAAAATTCTTTGGCTATCTCTTCTACGTCTTGGAGAGTTATGCCTTGGAGCGAGTTCATGTTTATGAATATATCTTGTAGCTCAGACTCATCTAGCTCTTTCATTATCTCAACCGCCACATCCGGTGGTAAAGCCATCATCAATACAGCTGCTTTTTGGGCCTTTGTAAGTTTGTCTATTGGCATAAGCTATTCTTTGCTATTATAAACTATTTTTGTTTTTAAGACAATGGCTAATCCGAAGATTTGAAGAAGAGCCATGCATCTTCCCCACCCTTTGGAAATTTTATAAGATGATATTTACCTTTTAGCTTGGCACCATGTAAAATGAAATCGTATTTTGTATTGGTTCTTTCTAAAAGCTCAAAAGTTCCTTTGTCCCAGATTTTTACAACGCCAGCCCCATATTGACCTTCTGGGATAACGCCTTCAAAATTTGCGTATTCTAACGGATGGTCTTCTGTCTGGATCGCCAACCTCTTAACATTTTTCTCCGTTGGTGGTTCTTTGGGTATAGCCCAAGATTTTAAAACTCCGTCCAAAGCCAGCCTAAAATCCCAGTGAAGATGAGAAGCGTGGTGTTCTTGAACTACAAATATAGGCTCATGCTCTTTTGCTATGCTCCATTGTGGTTCTGGGGTTTTTGAAAAATCCCTTTTTTCAGAATATTTGCTCAACTTATTAGCTCCAACATACTTTTTACCGCTTTTTCAAGACCAAATAAGACTGCGTTTGATATGATAGAATGCCCTATGTTGAGCTCTTCTATTAAATCTTTCATATCTTTTATAAGATGTATATTTTGATAAGTTATGCCATGTCCTGCATATACTTTTAGATTTAACTCTTTCCCAAACTTTGCAGCGTTTCTAATCCTTTCTTTTTCTTTTTCTAAAAGCTTAAAATCTCTTTTGTAATAACTTTCTGCAAACCTTCCAGTGTGAAGTTCTATGGCATCTGCTCCTACTGTTTTTGACGCTTCTACTTGATCAATATCCGGGTCTATAAAGAATGAAACTTCTATGTCGTTTTCTTTAAAATCTTTTATATACCCTTTTAGATAAGAAGCGTTAGAAACGATATCAAGTCCCCCTTCGGTGGTGATTTCTTGCCTTTTTTCTGGTACAAGAGTAACCCTTTGGGGTTTTACTTCTAAGGCTATTTTTTTTATCTCATCTGTTGGGGCCATTTCTAAATTTAAAGGAAGTTCCACCAATGTTCTTACTAGCTTTACATCTTCGTCTTTTACGTGTCTTCTGTCTTCTCTTAAGTGCATTGTTATCTGATGGGCCCCGGCTCTTTTTGCTATAAAAGCAGCTTCTACGATAGAGGGTTCAAAGGTTTTTCTGGCTTCTCTGAGTGTAGCCACGTGGTCTATATTTACGCCTAACCTCATATTATTCCCACTCTATAGTAGCTGGTGGTTTTGAAGATATATCGTAAACAACCCTGTTTATACCTTTTACTTCTTGTATTATACGTCTCATAACATGTTCTAAAAACTCGTAAGGTAGTTTTGAAGGTTCGGCTGTCATGCCGTCTTGGCTATCTACGGCCCTCAACGCCAGGACTTTTTCATAAGTTCTGTTGTCTCCCATAACGCCTACAGATTTAATAGGTAAAAGCACTGAAAAAGCCTGCCACGTTTTATCGTATAGCTCCCAGCTTTTTAGTTCCTCTATGAAGATAGCATCGGCTTCTCTTAGGATATCCAAGTCTTCTTCTGTTACCTCTCCTACAATTCTTATAGCAAGACCAGGTCCTGGGAACGGGTGTCTATACACCATATCTTTTGGAAGTCCAAGCTCGAGTCCCAACGCCCTCACTTCATCTTTAAACAACTCTTTTAAAGGCTCTAAAAGCTTTAGATTCATTTTTTCCGGAAGCCCCCCTACGTTGTGATGAGATTTTATTTTGGCAGAGCCATGTATACCTGCAGATTCTACTAAATCTGGATAAAGGGTGCCTTGAAGCAAAAACTCTGCGTTGTACTTCTTAGCCTCTTCTTCAAATATTTCTATAAATGTGTTTCCTATGATTTTACGTTTTTCTTCTGGGTCTTCTACGTTTTTGAGCTTTTCTAAAAAAATATTACTTCTATCCAAAGCCACTATGTTTAAACCGAGCTTTGTAAGGTTTGAAATAACTTCTTTTGCTTCGTTTTTTCTAAGAAGTCCATGGTCTACGAATATACATGTTAACCTATCGCCTATTGCTTTGTGGGTTAAAGCAGCTGCTACGGCAGAATCTACACCACCTGATATAGCACAGATTACCTTTTTGTCTTGGGTGATTTCTTTTATCTCCTCTATTTTATGCTCTTTGAAATTCTTCATGCTCCAGCTAGGATTGCAGTTTGCTACATCAAAAAGAAAGTTTGATAGCATCTTCTTGCCGTGTTCTGTATGGTAAACTTCCAAGTGATACTGAACTCCGTATATTGGCTTAGTTTTATGTTTTATAACGGCATTTTCTGAGTTGTCTGAAAATCCTATAGACTCAAAATGTGGTGGCAGTTTTGATACTTTGTCGGCATGACTCATCCATACTGAAGTATTTTGCGGAACATCTTTGAAAAAGATGTCCTCTTTAAATTTTAAGTAAGCTTTACCGTATTCGTGTTTTTCTGAGGGTTCTACAACACCGCCAAAGTCGTAAGCTATAAGCTGATGTCCATAACATATACCAAGAATTGGGATATTTAAATCATATATTCTCTTGTCTATGCGAAGCGCATTTTTTTCGTAAACAGAATGTGGCCCCCCAGATAAGATTATTGCGCACGGATTTCTTGATAATATCTCTTCTATTGTTATATCTGGGGAGACTATTTCGCTATAAACTCCAAGCTCTCTTACTTTTCTAGCAATTAGCTGTACATACTGGGAGCCAAAGCTTACTATGACGACGGAGCTATCCAACCTTACAAATCCCTTGCAAGTTTTATATCATCAACCTTTCTAACTCTCTTTTTTTCAAAATCTCTATATACCCTCTTTCGGTATGTATGATCCCTTCTTTCTTCCACTTGCTCATGATACGTATAGCTGTTTCTACCGTAGTACCTGTCATTTCTGCTATATCTTGACGAGTGATAGGGATTTCTATAGATATTTTGCCACCTTCTTTTTCTTCACCTACAGATTTTGCAAGCTCTAACAGTACTCTGGCTATACGCTCTTCTACTCTACCAGAGGCTATGGATTTTAGAATGTCGTAAGCGTAAAGCAAGTTATGCGTAGCATCACATGTAACTTTTACAGCAAAAGCTGGATACTTTATCGCTAGATTTATAAAGTCTTGATTAGATAAATACAATACTGAAGATTCTGTCATAGATTGGGCTGTGTATGTGGTTTTTATTTTGGATTTTATGCTTGATCCACCCCATTCAATCCATCCAAAAGTATCTTTTGGAAATACAAGCCTTACTATAATAGTACGTCCATCTTGGGTTTCTTTTATGAGCTTAACTATACCATCCATCAGTATGAAAAGGCCAGGTTCAGACTCTTCTTCGAAGAATATATATTCGTTTTTTCTATACTCTCGTGAGTTTAAAAGGCTTGCTACTTCCTTTATCTCATCGTTAGACATATTTTCGAATATGCTAACGCTTTTTAAAAATCTTATTTTTTGATCTATGGTGCTCCTTGGTTTTTCCATGGTTTCCATACGCTAACCTCCAAAATAATTTAAATTAGTGATATAACACTATGATTATACCATCATATAATAAATTTATGCAAAGAAAATATTTTTTCAAGATATTCTTTTATCCTGATATCTCCATCTCGTGGCTTGTCTAAAATAGTATCGTATATATCATCTTCCATAAGCTCATCGAAATCCTCATACTCTATGGATGTTAAAAGTCTTTTTGCCTCTTTCTTTATCTTTATTCCTTCAGGTTTTACTCCTTCTAAATAAAGCCATATCAAGGCCCATGCCCTAGCTAGGCTTATGGGGTTGTAACCACCGCCGCCTAGCAATATAAACTTTTTTGTGTAAGATTTTATAACGTCTATAGCTTTTATATAAATGTTGTTTGATAAATTAAACTTAGATAAGTAATCTTCTTTTAAAGCGTCAACCCCCATTTGCACTACAAATACCTCTGGAGTAAATTTGCCAATAGCAATCTCCATGGCTTTCTCTAAAGCATAAATAAACTCAGAGTCATTTATATCTTGTGGGAGCGGGACATTCATGTTATATCCAAATCCTTCTCCTATGCCAAGTTCATCCTGATAGCCTACTTTAAATGGAAATGCGTAGTCTGGTGATTGGTGTAAACTTAATAAGAAAACATCTTTTGAATGGTAAAAGGCTTGTTGTACACCATCTGGATGATGGGCGTCCAAATCTATATATATAATTTTTTTAAATCCGTTGTTTAATAGATATTTAATAGCAATGACCGGATCGTTTAGAAAGCAAAATCCATTTGCTCTTGATTTCATCGCATGATGCATACCGCCAGCAGGGTTAAAGGACACAAACTCTTTTGTTGTTTTATAGTTTTTAATATAATATTCTACCGCTTGAACGCTTGAACCCGTAGCAAGAAGAGAGCCTTTCCACATCCCAGCCGATATAGGGTTTTCAATAGTTCCGATGGAGTATTTTTCTCTTATATAGTTGCTGGATTTCATATTGGTGTCAGCTTCTATAAGAGCATCTATATAGTCTTTTGTGTGAAATAGAAGAAGTTCTTCTATAGTGGCGTTTCTTCCTTCAATGTAGTTTGGGTCAAAGCCTAGGGTTTTAAGATAGTTTATCATCAAGGATACCCTAGGCACTCTTAACGGATGATTTTTGGGATACCTTAACTCTTTATACTTTTCACTTGCTATTAAAATATTCACGCTTTTAAAAGCTGAAAACTTTTAAATTAAGTCATTTGCCCAACCATTCGTCGAGTTGTTTCTCGCTGCTTGGCGCTCCTGGATGCATTTTGCCATCCATCCCTATTATAGTAGGTGTTCCTTGTACCCCTAACTTCATAGCTTCTTGCATAGAATTTTTTATAAACGTATCCCCAGCAGGGCATTGAGACATTGGCGATTTTGCATTGTAGGCGGCATGCAAGCTGTTCCAACCTTTTTTGTTACACCAAAGACCAACGGCGGATTGGAATGCACCTGGATGGATTGGCAATGGGAATAGTATAACCCTTACTTCTACACCGTTTTTGTCTGCCCATTTTTGTATAAGGGGTTCTGCTTCATGACAAAATGGACATTTTGGATCGGTTATAAGATATATGTATTTGTCTGCAGGTGGTGGGTTTGTACCAAAGTAAGATTTTCCTTTATAATAGCTAAAGGCTACATACTGGTTTAAGTTAGATTCTTGATTTTTGCTTACTTTTAAAAATTGTTCCATTGTTTTTTGGGTGAGGTTTTCTTTAGTGATAGCGTTTAGAAGCTGACCGGCTATAAAATAGTTGCCTTTTGGGTCTGTGTATATAACCGTTGGTGGTCCACCGTTTATTTTTACTACAACCTCGCAAAGGCCTTTTATCTGTTGTAATGGTTTTTCTGTAACTACATCTACTTTAGCCCCAGGGGGTGTGAAATGTTGTATATTGGTGGTTAACGTGCTGGTGGATGGGCATTTGGTGGCTTCTAATTTGCTACATGCATTTAATCCTAAGACCGCAATACCAAATGATAGCACTATGCTATACTTAAACAGCTTACTTTTATTAAACTTAGTTTTCATTTTAACCTCCAAGCTTATTATATTAATATAACATGAAATTTTTGTGATAGTTTAAGAAGCTATTTTGGCTGGTTCTGAAGAATATTCTATGGTCTTTATATGTTTTATAGCTTCTTTTACAAACTCTACGTTTAGTTTGTGCCCTCCCATATAAGAGTATATATTTGCCGAAAACCTGATGCCGGCTAAATATAAATCGCCTATCAAATCTAGTACCTTATGGCTAACGGGTTCATGAGAGTGCCTTAAACCACCTTTGTTTAATACGCCACTGTCTGTTAGAACTACGTTGTTGTCTAAAGAACCACCCTTTCCAAGGCCCATCTTCTTTAGTTTTGCTATATCCTCAATATGACAAAAAGTCCTAGCGCTTATGAGGTTTTTGTCTTTCATGAGATTTTCTACTGTTGATGTATAAGTGTAGATTTGATGCTTTAAGAAATTCCCAAAGAATCCTTCAAAGGTTATTGACAACTCTTTCTGTGGTTTTCCCATTATATATCTGTTTTCATTTGAAACTCTAACGATATTTGATAAATAACCAAACAACTTTGGTACACTTTGAGAAACTCTGTTTTTTTCTAAAAGCTTGAAAAACTCGCAAGCACTCCCATCCATAATAGGTGATTCTTCAGCATCTAAAAATTCTATTATCACATTGTCTATGTTGGCTAAATAAAGGGCAGCCATTATATGCTCTATGGTCCTGAAATAAACTATGCCGTTGCTTATAGACGTTGAGTTTGAAGTATCCACTACGTTTTCCACGTGCGCTTTTACTTTATGAGTATTTCTTACAAACACTATACCTGTATTTTCTTCTGCTGGATGAAACTTGACCCTTGATATGCTACCAGAGTGTATGCCTATACCCTCTATAGTGAAAGAATCTGCTATGGTGTTTTGCAAAAAGCGTTCTTTATCCATACACTTTTATATAAGCAAATTAGGTGCCAATGCGCGCTATGTATTCTGCTATCTTTTCTAAGCTTGGATTTTTTGGCACGTAAGTTACGCTTATTCCTTCATTTTTTATAGTATTTGCCGTAGTGTTTCCTATGGCGAATATATCTTTTTCGTTTAAAATGTATTTGTAATTTTGCAAATTTTTTAAAAGCCCTATAAATGCAGATGGGCTTCCAAAGAAAACTCCGTTTACTTTTTCTATATTTTCTAGTATGATGTTTAAGTCGTAGGTTTTTAGCCTTGTTTCATAGGCTTTTAGTATATAAATATCTTTGTCTTTTAGCATATTTTGGATATCTTCTGGTAATTCAAAGTCTGTTCTTACCCATAGGCTTTTTTGGTTTATCTTAGGCAATATATCTTTTATAGTATTTTCCATTACCACATTTTTTTTGTCGTAACACTTTAGCAAAGACTCCTTTGTTTTTTGTCCTACAACGTATATGTCTATGTTTGCATTTTTGCAAATGGATACGTTTTGAAAAAAAATCTCCACAGCTTTTTTGCTGCTAAATATAAGTTTTTTAAAATCAAAATGTGATAGCTCAAAGGCTTTTGGTACTATCTCTATCATAGGTAAACTTATCGTGTTTATGCCGTAAGAAGAAAATATCTTTTTAGATTCTAAGTTGTCTTTTTCTTCTCTTGTAAGAAGAAGGCTATACATTGGTGTAAATATCTTTTACTAGCTTTGATAATATGCCGTTTATAAACGAAGGTGTTTTTTTGTTGCCGTATTTGTTTGATATATCTACATAATCTATTATAGCTTGTATGTACTTAGCGGGTTTTATATACAAAAACTCTGAAAAAGACGCTCTTAAAACAGCTTTTTCTACGCTCCCCAAATCGTCAAAGTTCCAATTTTCAAGATATGAGGCTATCTTTTTGTCTACGCTTTCTACGTTTTCTTCAAACTTTGTTATTATAAGTCTTGTATACTTTTTGGTATCCTTTTGGGTTGGTTCTTCCTCCATGTTTACAATCTCTTCTGATATGTTTTTTATATCACCACCGTTTATATCCCACGCGTATAGTATTCTTATGGCCAATTCCCTTGCTTTTGCTCTTATCTCTTTCATTATAAACTCCAGTAAAGAAAGCCCTTTTTAGTAAATAGCTCTTTGTCGTATAGGTGCTTGACATCTACTATTATTTTAGGGTCTGTGATGATTTGTTCATAAAACTTAATATCGTATTCCCCAAAAGCGTTGTGTTTTACCGCTACTATTACAGCGTCGTAAGGTGAAAAGGCGTACGGACTTTGCAAGAGCTCAATGTCGTATTCTCTAAACACCTCATCCTTGTAAGCATAAGGGTCGTATACATAGGTTTTTATACCAAACTCTTGAAGCTCTTTGTATATATCTACAACTTTTGAGTTTCTTATATCTGGTATATTTTCTTTGAAGCTCAATCCTAGTATGAGCACTTTTGATGACTCTATTTGTTTTCTTGCTTTTATTAAAAGCTTTAAAACATTTTGCACTACGAAGTTTGGCATCGAGTCGTTCACCCTTCTACCGGAGAGAATCACTTCTGGATGGTGTCCAAGTTCTTGAGCTTTAAAGGTAAGATAGTAAGGGTCAACGCTTATGCAGTGTCCACCCACCAACCCTGGTTCAAACTTTAGAAAATTCCATTTTGTAGAAGCAGCCTCTAAAACATCCTTTGTATCTATGCCTATTTTATGAAATATCATAGAAAGCTCATTCATTAGGGCTATGTTAATATCCCTTTGGGTGTTTTCTATGACTTTGGCAGCCTCTGCTACTTTTATGGATTTTGCTTTAAATATACCTGCTTTTACTACCTTAGCGTATACTTCGCTTATCGTATTAAGGCTGTATTCTGTGTCTCCAGAAACTACTTTTACTATGTTTTCAAATCTATGGATTTTATCTCCTGGATTTATCCTTTCCGGTGAGTACCCCACGTAAAAATCTTTCTTCCAAACAAGACCAGATTCTTTCTCTAAAATAGGTACACACTCTTCTTCTGTAAGACCTGGATATACGGTAGATTCGTAAACTACTATGCTATCTTTTTGCAAATTTCTACCAACTATGCTAGAGGCGCTAAATATAGGTTTTAGGTCTGGAACTTTGTGCTTGTCTATAGGTGTTGGGACTGTTATGATTATAAATTTACATTTTTTTATGTACTCTTCATCTGAGGTAAAAACTATGTTGCTATTTCGAAGTTCTTCTGTTGTTGTTTCTTTTGTCCTATCTATACCAGCTTTTAGTTCGTTTATTCTTACTTTGTTTATATCAAACCCTATTACGGTAAAATGTTTTGCAAAAGCTACTGCAAGCGGTAAACCGACATAACCAAGCCCCACTACGCATATAGATTCTTTTTTGCTAAGAAAATCATCTAAACTAATCATATTGCTTTTATTATGGCAAAATGCTTTTTACCCACTTGTATTTTCATGTCGTCTTCTACTGTAATTTCTTTGTTTTCGTCGGTTATCTTTTCGCCGTTTATCTTTAATCCACCACCTTTTACAATTCTTCTAGCTTCGTTGTTAGAAGATGCAAAGCCAATTTTTACAATAAGCTCATAGGCTTTAAATTTTTCTTTTTGCGAAAAGCTAAATACCGGTGCATCTTTTGGAAACTCTTTTTGAGAGAACGTTGATTCGAAAAATTCTTTTGCTTCTTTTGCTTTTTCTTCTGAGTGAAATCTTGATACTATTATGTAAGCTAGTTGTTTTTTGGCCTCCATCGGATGCATAGATTTTATGGATTCTATTTCTTGAGGGGTTTTATCCGTTAAAAGCGTATAGTAATCGTACATTAGCTCGTCAGATATGCTCATTATTTTTCCAAACATGTCCTTTGGGTCATCTTTTAAAGCTATATAGTTTCCATAGCTTTTTGACATCTTTTTTGCACCGTCGGTTCCTACAAGAAGTGGCATCGTTATGCAGATTTGTTTTTCTAAACCATAATCTTTTTGAAGCTCTCTTCCCACAAGCAAGTTAAATTTTTGATCGGTACCCCCTATCTCTACATCCGCTTTTAACACCACAGAGTCATAACCTTGAAAAAGAGGGTATAAAAATTCGTGTATGTGTATAGGTGAACCCTCTTTGTATCTTTTGTGAAAATCGTCCCTTTCTAGCATTCTTGCTACTGTGTATTTTGAAGTGAGGGTTATAATATCTTTTACGCTCATATTAGAAAGCCATTCGCTGTTGTATAAGATTCTTGTTTTATCTTTGTCTAAAATCTTGAAAACTTGCTCTTGATAGGTTTTGGCATTTTCTAACACCTCTTCTTTAGAAAGAGGGGGTCTTGTCTCGTTTCTTCCGGTAGGGTCCCCTATTGTTGCGGTAAAATCACCTATGAGGAATATTATTTCATGACCTAAATTTTGAAAGTCTCTTAGCTTTTGCAAAAGCACTGTATGTCCTAAATGTAAATCTTTGGCGGTGGGGTCAAAACCAGCTTTTACTACAAGAGGTTTACCTTTTTTTAACTTTTCCACAAGTTCATCTTTCTCTATGATTTCTACTGTGCCTTTTTCTATAATCTCAAGTTGTTTTTGTATATCCATAGACTATATATTATACACGTTTTTCGGCTTTTGATATGCTATAATATCTATCTAGCCCTGGTAGCTCAATTGGATAGAGCATGGGACTACGGATCCCAAGGTTGCGGGTTCGACTCCTGCCCAGGGCGATTAGAAAAACGAACCTAGAACGAAGGATATCTTTTCCCTTGCGGTGTCTCCGGGTACTGGTTTTGTTTTAAAGGCTAAGTCTAATCTTACTGGTGCGTAAGCTGTTATAAATCTTATGCCTACACCGTAGCTTCCTAGCCAGTTGCTGGGTTTTAGGCCAGACCAAGAGTCCGCGCCTCTACCTGTATCGTAAAAAGCATCCACGTAAAAGATGTTTTTGTAAAGAGGATAGTCTGCTTCAAAGTTTAATACTATTTCTCTAGTGGCTCCTATAGGTTCGTCTGCAGAATCCAAAGGACCAGCATATCCATAGCTATAACCTCTTATAGTGTAATCACCGCCCACAAAGAATTCGTCATCCAAAGGTACTACAGAATTTGAGTAAGCTTGAGCCCATCCAATAGTTTCTCTTGCTGAGAATATGGTCCCAGTGTAAAATATATGGTCTTTTATAAAGTTTGCGTTTGATAATACCAACTTTTGATATTTTTCGGTGCCACCTAGTACTGGTAGTGCTATTGTGTAGGTTATAGATTGGATAGAGCCCTTGGATGGGAAAAGGTAGTAGTTTGTTGTATTGTGAGATAGAGAAAATATGAGTTTTCTGGCTTGCCAGGTACCTGCTTGAGATTGGATTACGGGAGGCGTAGAAGATGATATATCGGAGTACGTTACTTTTTGTATACTAGTACCTGCACTTGCATACCAATACTCTCCAAACTCTCTTGTAAAGGATAAGTCAAAGCCTACTCTTTGCACAGTGTAATCAATGTAGTAAATCTTTGTATCGTACAACGAACCCGTTACGTCTATAGGCTTGTTAAATAGCCATTTGTGTGTGTAACTTATAGAATCATTTTCATAATTTGCACCATAAGACAATGATATACCAGCTATATCACCTGTACCTAAAAAGTTGCCTTTTCTTATAGATGCAAAGCCAGCTAACCCTGTAACCTGGTTGTAACCAAGACCAACGGAAAATTGACCGGTGTACCTTTCTTGAATTTTTGTATATATATCATCGAAATTGTCTGGTCTTGGTACTGGTACTATCTGGACATTATCGTAATATCCAAGGTTCATTATGCGGTCTTTGGATCTGCTTAGCTCGTGTCTTGTTATAAGATCATACTCTTGTACCCTCATCTCCCGTCTTATAACATAGTCTCTTGTTTCATAATTTCCTCTTATATGTATCTTCCCTGCGTATACTGGCCCACCCTCATACACATGGAAAACTAAATTAACAGTTTTATTTTTAAAATCTGGTTCTTTCTTTACGCTTGTGTATTCGTTAATAAAACCTATTTGGCCATATTTATCGAATATTCGCTTCTTTATGAGCTTTATAATAGATTTTTTATAATATCTCTTGCTATCTCTATGCTCTATTATCTTATCCAAAAGCTCATCTTCAGAGTACATCTTGTTGCCTTTGAAAACAATTTTTCCTATTTTGTATCTTGGCCCTTCATGTATTATTATTGTAACGTTTACCCAGTGTCCATGCTTTTTGATGATAGGCTTATCTATTTGTACTTCGAAGAACCCTTCGTCTTCATAAAATTTCTTAAGTCTTTTTATATCATCCATTAGTATATGTTTGTTAAAAGGTGGGTGCCACCTAAAAGCTAACAAACTAAAAGGCTGAGTTTTCATGTGGTCCAAAAGTCTTCCGTCGCTAAAGGTTTTATTACCTTTAAAGTGTATATCCATTACATAAGTTGGCTTTGTTTCTTTTATATAAAACACCAGCCTGGAGGCTCCTTTTACTGGAATTATTTTATAACTTACGCCAACATGAGAATAACCAGCCTCTTCGTAAGCTTTTTTGATACGTTCCATAAGTTGGTGTATATCCTCTTCACTTAAGACTTTGCCAAGTTGAAACTGCTTTATTATTTCCAGTTTTTCGTTTATGCTAGAAGATGGTGTTAGACCTCTGGTGGCTTGATTTAATCCAAATTTACCAACCTCTGTTTCAATGCCTAGTTTTTTTGCCAAATCCTTTGAGCTAAGCCTTTTGTTACCTTTAAACTCTATCCTATAGATAATAGGTAAATCTTCGACTATATATATAAGCTTTACGTGGTCATCCTTTTTAACTTCTTTTACCGCTATGTTTTTAAAATAACCAGTTTCATACAATCTTTTTATATCTTCTGAAAGCATTGTTTGAGAAAATTGCATACCCGGATGTAGCTTCATAAAACCTTTTATTAAACTAGATTGTATGTATCTGTTGCCCACCACCTCTATTTTTGATATGGTTTGAGAAAAACCTAAAGCTACAAATAAAAGAAGCGTTAAAAATATTTTCTTCATCAGTACTTTCTCTCCTCCGGTTTATAAAGGCTTGTATCTACATCTTTATAAGTTAAGCTAAGTTCTCCACTTTCATTATAACAAACTATCGAGTGTTTTAGGAAGTTTTTATCATCTCTTTCCTTGTAATCCTCTCTTGAATGTCCTCCCCTCGATTCTCTTCTATTTAGTGCACAAAGCGCTACAACTCTTGATAATTCAAGCATATTTTTTAATTCTAAAAGCTCGATAAGGTTTGTATTAAATACTCTTGATTTATCTGAAACCGGGATGTAATTCCACATATCTAAAAGTTTTGTGAGCTCTTCGTAAGCTTTTTTTAAAGATTCCTCTGTTCTAAAGATACCCATGTTAAACCAAGTGGTTTCCCCCATTTTATTTCTTACCTCGTAGAGTTTGATGTTTCCTTCTCGCTGCATTAAGGAATTTATATAAGATTCTGAATTTATAGAGGGTTTATTGTTGGAAAAATCTGTATTCTTTGCATATTCTCTAGCGTATTCACCAGCGTGTTTTCCAAATACCACAAGTTCTGTAAGGGAATTTCCCCCAAGCCTATTGGCACCGTGCACAGAAACACAGGCGCATTCGCCTATCGCCAAAAGTCCTTTTACACTCGTTTCTGAGCTTTTAAAATCAATTATATCTATGCCACCCATACAGTAGTGAGCTGTGGGTCTTATAGGTATAGGAGCTTTGGCTGGGTCTACTCCCTCAAAATCTATAGCCAATTGTCTTACTTGAGGAAGCCTTTCGTTGAGCTTTTCTTCTCCTAAATGCCTTAAATCTAGATAAACGTAAGCACTTGTCCCTTCTCCTATGCCAAGCCCACTTTTTATTTCAAGCTCTATGGCCCTTGATACTATGTCTCTTGGAGCTAGTTCCATCTTGTTTGGAGAGTACTTTGACATAAATCTTTCGCCCCGGGCATTTATAAGGTATCCGCCTTCTCCCCTAGAGGCTTCTGATAGCAAAATTCCAGTTTTTGCAAGTCCAGTAGGATGAAACTGGATAAACTCCATATCTTTTAAGGCTACGCCTTTTCTTAGGGCTATCGCTTGTAAATCTCCCGTGTTGCCTGAGGCGTTTGTGCTTCTATGCCAATATATCCTAGCAAAACCACCGCCAGCAAGTATCAGGACTTTGGTTTTTATGTATAACACGCTAGAGTCTTTTATATTTAAAAGCTCAAGACCATCTATTTTGTTATCTTGAATATCTATATCGAGTAAAAAGTACTCGTTGAAAAAATCTATATTTTCTTTAGACATTGTTTGTTCAAATAAAGTATGTAAAAGCACATGCCCAGTCCTGTCTGCAGAGTAAACCGTTCTTGGGAATGATGCACCTCCGAAAGGTCTCTGTGCTATTTTACCCTCTTTTGTCCTTGAAAACGGCACACCCATTCTATCAAGTTCATATATTAACTCCGGAGCATATTTGCACATAAAGAGTACGGCTTGCTGGTCTGCTAAAAAATCAGAGCCTTTTATTGTATCAAAAGCATGTTTTTCAAAAGAGTCATTCGGATCAGCTATGCCTATACTTGCATTCATTCCTCCTTGAGCGGCACCAGTATGAGACCTAGTGGGAAATACTTTAGAAACAACCGCTATTTTTATGTTTTTGTCTTTGGAAGCTTCTATGGCAGCCATAAGACCTGCGCCACCACCACCTACTATAACGATATCGTACTTTAGCATACAAATATTATATATGAATTTGGTAAAATTCTACTGAGATTGGTTGTTGTTTTCTATATTCCATTTGTTTTCAAAATTGGTATTGGGTTTTTCATATTTGGCTAGCGTTGTTAGCTCACTACCTTTTATATTTAAGATAGTTATTTCTACCCTTCTATTCATGGCTTTGTTTTGTGGCGTGGTATTTGGAACCAATGGATGGTATTTCCCGTAACCGGCTATTTTTACCTTGGAAGGATCAAAGCCTTTTGATATAAAATACCGTGCTACAGAAGCTGCTCTGTCTGTGGACAGTTCCCAGTTGGAAGGGAAAATAGGTGTATGTATGGGTGTGTTGTCGGTGTATCCATCTACTTCTATGGGGTTTGGTAAACTCGATATAATCTTGTATATAGAATCTAACAGTGGATAATATTTAGGGTCTATATCTGCACTGCCGCTCTTAAACAACACGGTATCTTGAAGTATAAGTTTTATCCCCTCTGGCACAAGCTTTATTTGGAATTTGCCTTCTAAACCTTGTTTTTTTAACATTTCTTTTATTCTTTTTAATTGCATATTTATATACTGACCTTTTGGGGTCAGTTGAACTTTTGGCAATACTGCCTCCGGTAATATCTGAGTAGGTAAAGTCTGCTCGAAGGGCAATATCCTCATGCCCATAGCCTCAGCAAAAGCCTCAGCATAAACTCTTATGGATTTTTGACCCCTCATTATAACCCAAAGAGCTATAAAAAGAGCCAATAACAGCGTTAAAAAGTCAGCGTACGGTATCGCCCATTTTTCTGAAGCTTCTTCTGGACATTTATGTTTCTTAGCCATATCTTCTATGCATAGGCGTTTAGTTTTTCTTCTATAAGCCTTGGATTTTCACCTTTGGCTATAAGCCTTATACCTTCTATTGTCATATATCCAGCCATTACTATCATATCTAGCTTAGTTTTTGATTTCCTACCCCATGGTCCAAAAACAAGATAAGAACTAGTTATACCGTAGACTGTTGCTACAAATGCCGTTGATATGCCTTCTGCAAGTTTGTTTGGGTCGTTTAGCTCTGTAAGAGCGTGCATAAGTCCAAAAACAGCCCCTGTAAGTCCCATTGTTGGTGAGGTTTCAGAGCATGTTTTCCAATACTCAACACCTATTTTTAATTCTTCTTCCTCTTTTGCTAATTCTGCTTCTAGTATGGAAACTATAGTCTCTTCGTCCATGCCAAGCACCATAAGCTCCACTCCACGTTTTATGAGTGGGTCTTTTATTTCGTCTATACTAGATTCAAGGCTAAGTATACCCTCTTTACGGGCCTTGTTGGCTATTTCAATGATTTCTTCTTTGGTTTTTTCAGGATTTACCACGCTACCGCTAAACACCATTTTTAGAGCTTTTATTATATAGCCTATCTTACCAGCTGGTACAGAGCCAAGGACTCCTAAGAGCGTGGATGGTACTACTATCAAAAATGCTGGAGGTTGTATTAGAATAGCAAGATGAGCCCCGTCTAGAAAAGCCCCTAATAACAATGTGCCAAAAGCTAAAAACCCTATTATAGAGAATATATCCATAGCTTACCTAAGTATCGGTAAATTTCACCAATATTTTAAATATATCATGTTTTTTTATTTTGAAGGATGCTTTGTTGCATATTATTTTGGCATAGGATTCGAATATCTCTTCCATTACAATCAGCCCGTTTTCTTTTAAGGTATTGCCAGTCTGCGTTATATCTACTATGTAATCGCTTAAACCTATTGTTGGTGCTATTTCTACGGAACCATTGAGTCTTATGATATTTATTGAAACATCTTTTTCTTCAAAAAATTTTTTTGCTATATTTACATACTTTGTAGCTACCTTTGTAAAGTGAAGTATCTTGTAATCTTCAAGTTTTTCTGGTTTGCCTGCCACCACCATTTTACATTTTCCTATATCTTTAAGGTCTAAAAGCTCGTAAACATCCTTTGGGTCTTCTTTTAATACGTCTAAACCCACCACCCCTAAATCTGCCCCACCTTGCTCTACATATGTTGCCACATCAGATGGTTTTACTATTAGAAATTTAAAGCAATCCTTTTCAACTATAAGCTTTCTACTTTCTTCAAGTTTCGTAGATATTATATTTTTTTTTACAAAAAGTTCTGATATCTCTTCTAAAAGCCTTCCTTTTGGTATTGCTATTCTAACCATCGAATTCTGGCTTAAGTCTTATAAGCACTTCACCTGGATTTATAACTTCACCTATTTCTACCAAAATTTCTTCTACTTGTCCATCTATGGTACTTTTTATTTCGTTTTCCATTTTCATAGCTTCTACTATTAAAAGTGTATCACCTTCTTTTACCCTATCCCCTATGCTAACCTTTATATCTACCACCTTACCGGATATGTTTGAAGATATATCGCCTATATCTTGGGCTTTTGGTCTTTTTGGCTTTACCGATACACCTTCTGGAATATCGCCGCTTGTTACTTTTTGCTGGGATATAGATATTTCTTTTATAGGCTCTATAGCTACTTCTTCCAACTGGTCGTTTATTCTTACAAAAAATATTTTTCTATCTTTTGATATGCTTTCTCTACCCACTATTTTTATATTAAATTGTTCACCATGAACCGCAACATTGAATTCGACAGGCGCATTTTCATTGCAATCGCTGTAAGCGTATTCAACTTCTTTTTGTACCAATCCTTTTTCGAATTTCTCTCTCCACTCAAAAAACTCTTTAGCCACCACTGGCAATATAGCATACGACAATACGTCTTCTTCGTTTCTAGCCCCTGCTGTGTATGCTTCTTTCCTTATTTCTTCCAACTCGTTTTGAAGAAGGTCAGCGGGTCTTATGTCAAAGTATGTTTTATCTTTTTCATCTTTTAATATGAGTTCCATAATTTCTGGTTTTATAGGAGCAGGTGGTCTTCCGTATAGTCCTTTTACATAATCTTTTATTTCTTTTGTAACTACTTTATAGCGTTCTTTGTTTATTACATTTAAAAATGCCTGGGATCCCACCATTTGGCTTGTTGGTGTTACAAGAGGAGGATAACCTAAGTCCTCTCTTACCCTAGCTACTTCTTTCAACACTTCTTCTAATTTGTCTTCTAAGTTTTGCTCTTTTAACTGGCTTATAAAATTGCTTATCATACCGCCTGGGACCTGATGGGTTAAAACCGATACATCAGGATACGGTGGTAAAGTATCATATTTTTTGTACTTTTTTCTTACCTCTTTGAATATATTTCCAGCTTCTTCGTAAAGTGCTTGGTTTACATCCACTTGATAACCAAACTCTTTAAATACATATATCATGGTCTCACCAGAAGGATGAGATGTCTGAGAAGACAGGCTGTAAAAAGCGGTATCAAACATAGTAGCCCCTGCCTCTAACGCTTTTAGCTGAGCCATGTTTGCAAGCTCTGCTGTAGTTTGCGTATGTATATGAATGGGAAGTTTGAATTCTTGTTTTAGGGCTTTTACCAAATCAAAAGCCATTTTCGGCGTTAAAATACCGGCTTGATCTTTAATGGATATTATGTCTATACCCATATTTACTAGGTCTTGGGCTATCTTTATATAGTATTCCACCGTATGTACTGGGCTGGTAGTGTAAGATAGTACGCCTTTTACGATGGCGTTTAAGCTTTTGGCAGTTTCTATGGCTTTTCTCATATTACGTACGTCGTTTAACGCATCAAATATTCTGAATACTTCTATGCCGTTGTCGTAAGATTTTTTAATAAAAGCTTCCACTATATCGTCCGGATAGTTTCTATAACCAACGATATTTTGTCCTCTTAAAAGCATTTCTAGTTTTGTATTTTTTGCAATGGATTTGAATTTTTTCAAGCGTTCCCATGGGTCTTCCTTGAGATATCTAAGACATACATCAAACGTTGCTCCGCCCCATACTTCTAAAGACCAGAAACCACATTTATCCAATATTTCTAGAGTCTGTATCATGTCTTCTGTTCTTACTCTAGTGGCTAAAAGACTTTGTATGCCATCTCGCAGACTTACATCTGTAAAAAGTAATTTCTCCATACCACTATTATACACTAAAAATGCTAAAATAAATCTTTATGGTTGAAAGGTTTAAGACATACATGGATAAATTCTTAGATTTTATAACGCTCCACCATGAAGTTCCAATTCATATGCTTTTGCTATCTTTTTTAACTGGGCTATTGGGTGGTACAGGTGCTATAGTATTTAGGTCCATGATAGCGTTTTTTCATAACCTATTTTTTTATCAAAAGATAGATATTTTTTACAATGCCGATAAACATAGCCTTCCAAGTCCTCTCGGTTGGTTTGTAATGTTTGTGCCTCCTTTGGCTGGTATGGTGGTGGTTTATATAGTACAAAATTATGCCATAGAAGCTAAAGGATTTGGTACTCCTGAAGTATTACACGCTATTTATTATAGAAAAGGTAGATTGAGGCCTAGGATTATTGGAGCTCGTATCCTAGCGTCATCTATATCTATAGGCGCTGGTGGCTCAGTAGGTAGAGAAGGGCCAATAGTGCAAATAGGTGGTGTTATAGGCTCTGTGCTGGGCCAGATATTTAAGCTAGAATATTGGCAAATATACACTCTAATAGCTGCTGGTGCTGGTGGTGGTATAGGTGCAGCTTTTAATACGCCTTTGGCTGGTGTAGTTTACGCTTTGGAAGTAATATCGCCAGAAGCTAGCGTAAGGACAATTATACCTTCTATAATATCTGCTGGGGTTGCTAGTTATGTAGGAAGACTTTGGTGGGGCAACAAGCCTTCTTTTATAGTAGAAAATACCAAGTTTATAATTCCTTCTATAAAAGCTTTACCGTTTGAAGCGGTTTTATTTTACATATTTTTGGGTATTGCGGTGGGGATAGGTGGGGCTATGTACGTGTACTGGATATATTACTCTGAGACCGTGTTTGTTAAAATCTCAAAAAACCCCTACATAAGACATTTTATAGGTATGACTATAGTGGGGTTTTGTGCGGTTATGTTTATGCATTTTACAGGACATTACTATGTTCAAGGTATAGGTTATGCTACGGTTCAGGATGTGCTCAACGAAGTTATCAAAAACGCGTGGTTTTTGATACTATTATTTTTTATGAAGCTTGTGCTGACAGGTGTTTCTCTTGGCTCTGGCGGCTCTGGTGGTGTATTTTCACCGGGGATTTTCATGGGAGCCACTTTAGGAGGAGGTATAGGGCTTTTGGCAAAACAAATAGACCCTCACATTCCTATAAGCATGGTATCTTCCGGGGTAGTGGGTATTGCAGCTATGCTTAGTTCTACTGTTAGTGCACCCATTACCGCTGTTGTAATGAGCTTTGAAATGACGAGAGACTATAGAGTTATTGTTCCGTCTATGATAGCTTCAGGTGTGGCTTTTGGTGTAAGACGCATGATTATACATTACAGCATAGATACGTTTAAGTTGGAAAAACAAGGTTTTCATATACCAGAGACCTATATAAGGGTGTTACACTATCCTAATCAGGAAGATTAAACATGGGCGATACAGGGCTCGAACCTGTGACCTCCACCGTGTGAGGATGGCGCTCTCCCAACTGAGCTAATCGCCCTTAGGATATCTTCTTAAAAGTATTTTAATAGACCTTGTACTATTTTGTTAGTATCTACCTCATAAGTGCCGCTAGATATTTTAGCTTTTATTTCTTCTATCTTCTTTTTCATATCCTCCAAGTTTTTTTCAGAATCTGGCTTTAGACTTTTGGCTATAGAAGACAATTCTAGTTTATATCCTTGGGTATTGTTTTCCTCTTGAAGGGTTGTATTTTCCTGAGTAGACTTTTCAACATTTTTTTGTGTTTTATCCTTTCCGATGTTAGGAGTATCTAAGCCAATGTTCTTATAAATTTCTCCTTCTATCCTATTCATAATTACACCTCTTTTAATAGTATCGGATACTTATAAAGATATTTTAACATTAAATATTTGCAATGTTTTTATGAAGATAAAAAAGAGCCCTTGCTCCTAAGAGAAGTGAAGCCATAAGCCAATCTATCCATATCAAGAAAGCTATAATGAGCCAAAGCGATGCATAAACGATACTTTTTATAAGAAGATGTGAGATATACATGGTAATTACATATTTTAAAAGCAGCAAAACACTAGACTCAACAAAAGATATTCCGATAGTATAAAGTTTATTTAGCCTTTTCTCTGGTATAAAAATTGAGTATATAGAATAGAAAAATACTGAAAAAAACAAAAGATAACTTACGTTCTTTGTAAACTCAAACGGCAGATTCAAGTGTTTAAACACCAAGCTTATGTAAAATAGATAAACAGAACCACCGGTAAATACTACCACGAAGAAAAGAAGATACAGAAAATATATTGGTTCTATGCGCTTTGCTTCCTTTTTGTTCCACATAAGGCTTATAGCGTAATCAAGATCCTTTATGAAACCTGTGGCAAAGTACAATGACGCCAAAGCACCTATAATACCCGCTTTTAATCTTTTTTGTTCTAAATAAGATATATCTTTTATCATTTTTCTAGCAAAATCTGGAAACATGACACTAAGATGATAGATGTAGTTGTCTATTTTGTTTTCCAAAAACATATGCAAGAAAAAACCGGCGCCAAGTATAAGCGGTACTATAGACATTATAAAGCTAAAAGACAAAGCACCGGCATGGTAAAGTATTTTTAACCTAAAAAAATCCAATAAGAAGTTTATTAGACTTTTCACATATTTAAAAAGCTGCTGTGAGTAAAACTATTATACCAGCCACTATAACCCCTAAAACTACGATCGTAGTAATAAGGTCTAAAGTGCCCATTCCTCTATCCATCTTTCACGCTCCTTTAGTCCTTTTTAGGACTATTTCTTTAAATTCTTTGAGGGTTGGATTTATATGTATAGTTTCGCTTAGCTTACCTTCTAACACTTCCATAGTCTTATAACCGTTTCCTGTGATATAGGCGACTACTATTTCATCTGCTTTGAAATAACCCTGCTCCGCTAATTTTTTAAGAACGGCTATAGTGGTACCACCGGCTGTTTCTGTAAATATCCCTTCTGTTTGAGCCAAAAGCTTCATACCTTCTATTATTTCATCGTCGCTTGCGGTTTCCCACGTGCCACCGGTCTTTTTTACTACATCAAGAGCGTATATACCATCCGCTGGATTACCTATGGCTATAGATTTAGCTATGGTGTTTGGTTTTACGGGTTTTACAAAATCAAGCCCTTCTTTAAAAGCTTGAGCTATTGGAGAACAGCCTAACGCCTGAGCTCCGTATACCCTGGTGTTGTATTTGTCTATTAACCCTACTTTGTAAAACTCTTCTATACCTTTGTAAATCTTTGTTATCAAAGAGCCGCTCGCCGCTGGAGCCACTATGGCATCTGGAGCTATCCAGCCAAGCTGTTCTATGGTTTCAAAAGCAAGAGTTTTTGAACCTTCTGCATAATATGGTCTTATATTTATATTTACAAAAGCCCATCCTAAGTCGTTGGCAATTTCTGAACAAAGCCTATTGACATCATCGTAGTTGCCATTAACAGCCACAACAATAGGATTGAACACAAGGCTACCTATTATCTTTTGAGATTCTAAATTCGATGGTATGAAAACATAGCAATTTAAATCTGATTGTGCACAGTGAGCGGCTACAGAGTTTGCTAAATTACCGGTGGATGCACAGGCCCCTGTATCAAAACCAAACTCCTTTGCTTTAGAAAGAGCCACAGAGACAACCCTATCTTTGAAAGACAACGTAGGGTGATTTACCGAATCGTCTTTTATGTATAGGTTGTTAAGGCCGAGTAGCTTGCCAAGTTTATTGGCTTTTTTTAAAGGGGTAAAGCCAGCCGTAAGTCCAACGGTAGGGTTTTCTACTGGTAATAAATCTATGTATCTCCAAAGGCTTTTAGGACCTTGAGATATCTTTTCTTTGTTTATTGTGCTTTTAATATAATCGTAATCATAGTTTACTTCCAAAGGACCAAAACAAAACTCACAAACGTGGATAGGCTCTATAGGGTACTCACGCTTGCATTCTCTACACTTTAGTCCTTTGAGTTTTGCCATTTCTTAAAAACCTCCAAAATGTGATAAATAATTATTATAGCTCTTTTAAGAAATTATTGATATATTTTCTTGTTTGTGAGGCTTTATAATTTGGGTTAAGCTTCTCCCGGTTTTTTTCCTTGCCACTTCTACTAAACCAAGGGCTGTATAACCGTAAACGGTGGTTTGAACGTTGTCTTTGGAAAAACCATCTTTTAAGATGTTTAAAACTTCTTTTCTGTGGTTTTGGTCTTTCATAAAAATAAAATCTATCATTACTATACCGCCCATATTTCTTAATTTTAGCTGTCTTGGAATCTCTTTTGCCGCTTCTAAGTTTGTTGAAAAAGAACTTGATTCTATGCAATCGCATGTATTTTTACCGCTGTTTACATCTATTGTAACCATAGCCTCCGTTTCTTCTATTACCAAAAATCCACCACTTTCTAGCCATACATATTTGCTTAAAAGCCTATTCACATGTTTTTCCACTTCAAAGAGGTTTTCAAGCTTTTGGTTGTCTATAACAAGTTCAATGTTGATATTTAGTTCATTTGATAAAGTGAAATTTACAATATCGTTGTAAACCTTTGTATCTGATACTAAGATTTTTTCTATATTTGAAAAATAATCCTTTATCATAGATATATAGAAAGGCTCTCTTTCCTCTAACTCCATTATAGTTTTGTATGATATATCTTTTATTCGTTTTATCTTTTGCCTAAAATATATTAGCTCTTTTTCTATCTCTTTTATGTCTGCGTTTTTGGCTTGGGTTCTTAGTATTATTGATTCTTTTTCCGTTAAAAGCTCAAAAATTTTTTCCAAATAATCATTTTTTAGTGTTTCATCAAAAAGATGAGAGAATTTTATAGATTTCTCAGCTTCTTGATATATGATATATTTTCCTCTAAAATTGAGCTTTGTGGTTAATTTAGCACCCTTAAATTTTGAAGGCTCTTTTTTCACTTGTACTATTACGTAGTCTCCTACCTTATAAGTTTTATCGGCTTCTTTAAAAGGTAAGTACCCATCTTTTTTTAAGCCTATATCTACGAAATATCCTTCTACCCCTTGAGTTATAGATTTTATTTTACCTAAGAATATAGCTGATGTATATTCTGGATTGCTTAAGTTGTCTACTTTTAAATCTAAAAGCTCATTGTTTTTGAAAAGCATCGAAAATATTAAGTCTTTATCTTTGTGTACTATTAACTTCATCTTTTATATTGTCTAATATCTTTAGTATTTTAGCTGCCCTATCAAAAGAGTTATCTTCTAAACCGTCTAAAAACTGACTTACCATATCTAGAAGCTTGTTGCCGTCTTTCCTTGTGTAAGAGATACCATCCTCTGTTATAATCTCTTCGTCGGCAAAGTTCATAAAAATCACTCCCTTTTGGGTGTGTACAAGCCAGCTTCTATCTACAAAATGATGATTCCACGCTACTTTTATAGTAAAAGGTACATCTTTATCAACCACTCCTTTTATTTCCCAAATATGCCCTTGGCTTATATTTTCTATATATATATCACCAAAAAGATATATAAGGTTGTACAGGTCATGCCAAGCTAAATCCCACAATGGATTTATGTATCCTCTTCCTTTGTTTAGCCTTTTTATCTCTATGGATTTTGGCTTTATATGTTTTGGAAATTCTTTTATGCACATAGAAAACCGCTCTATTTCAGATATCCATATTCTATGTTTAAACTCATTCAACGTTATAAATTCCTCGTAAGAAGTGGCTGGAGGTTTTTCTATGAGTATATCAGCACCTATATTTAGAAGCCTTTTTGCTATTTCTACGTGATGCGCTGGGTTAGTGGCTATGATGGCTTTTGATATAGGAACCTGTATGTCACCGATATCGCATGTATACATTAATCCTTTGTCAGATATTTTATCAACGTCGGTATCGCATAGTAATATCTTATCGGTAATTTGTTTTAATATATTCAAGTACTTGCTTCCCATATTACCAACGCCTATCAATAGTATGTGGTTATCTTTTTTCATATCTCACCTAACTTATAAGATTTTACAAGCAGCCTTTGTTGTTCTACTATATAGTTTCTTATATAATCTTCTTGTTCTTTTCCTATGGTATCGAATTTTATACCATAGCAATAATGGTCTACAGCGTCAAATTTGTTTCTTATTTCTCCAGCTATTAGCAAATCTTTATCGTATATATGAAATTTTATAAAAATTTTCTGAAATTCTTGTAAAGAAGCACTAGTACAAAATCTAGCACCTCCTATGCTTAAATCTTTTATAGTGCCCTCTATGAGTTTGTCTTCCTCTGGTTCTGGTAAAATCTGCTCTTTTTCATAAGCATCGAGTTCATCTTTGGTGGGTAGATACATGTATGCTCTTAGGCTAAGCTCTATTCTTACGGCATCTCTTACGGGGATTCGCGTTATCTTATCTGAGTGCTCTACTTTGAATAGTATTTTGCCGGCATCTTCTGAGATTCCTACTACTTTCGAGGTAAAAGATGTCTGTACATAATCTTGTGTTGTAAAACTAAATGTTATGTAATCACCTATTTTTATTGGTGATGAGCTGACGTTGTAAAGAGCTAAATAAATATAATTTTCGTCTTTATCCCATACCACAGCTTCATACTGTCTTTCGTTGAATATAATTTTACCGCTTTGATATAACTCTATATCTTTTGTGGTTGATATGGGCAAAAACCACGGGGTTCTATCAAATCCTAATTTATGCCTCATTTCATCTATTAGTTTGGAATAAGTCATGTCTTTTTTTAATATTTTTGATGATATTATATCAAAAACCTTTTTGTTGTTGAACATAAGCGCTATGTTCCACCTGTAATCTGATGAATACTTCCATAAAAGCTCTGCCTCTAGATATGACAAACCGTATTCTGTAGCTTTTTTAAAAAATTCTTCTTTTAACCTAGCTCTTTTTTTCGTTTCTACAATTGCATAAGGGAGCAGAAAAAATAAAAATATCACCACTAACAGCATCCATAGGACGATTATTATATTCGTTGTATTTGAGCTGCTGTACCATATATTTACCGCTTGTTGTAATGTATTCATTACATGTTATTCGGTATTTTGAAGATATCTTTCAACAGACATAGCCGCTATACATCCTTCACCAGCTGCAACCACCACTTGACCTGTTTGACCACTTCTACAGTCCCCAGCTGCAAATATACCTGGAACTGAAGTTTCCATATTTTCATTTACTTTTATGTAGCCATACTCATCTATATCAACCAAGTCTTTTACAATATCTGTGGCCGGTATCATACCTATAAATATAAAAACACCATCTACAGCCAACGTTGAATGTTCACCAGTCTTGGTATCTTCTAAGAGTAAAGAATTTACAAAATCAGCGCCTTGTATAGCTTTTACTACTTTGTTTGGTATGAACTCTATTTTTGGATTTGCAAATAGCCTGTCTTGAAGAAGAGGTTTTGCCCTAAGCTTATCTCTTCTATGTATTAGATATACCTTTGAAGCGAAGCGTGTTAGAAAATTCGCTTCTTGGACCGCAGAATCTCCACCACCTACAACTGCTATAGGTACATCTTCAAAAAGAGCTCCATCGCAAGTGGCACAATATGAAACACCTCTATTTAGAAATTCTTTTTCTCCTGGTACATCAAGAGTTCTCATCCTGGCGCCAGTGGTAATTATAACGGTTTTAGCTTTTAGCTCTGAGCCATTATCTAGTTTTATGATTTTAATGTTGTCGTCGGTGTTTTCTACGATATTTACGCCTTGCCTATAAATTTTAAGTCCAAACCTTTCCGCCTGGGCTTTAAACTTGTTGGTGAGTTCTTTGCCACTTATGCCCTCTGGAAACCCTGGATAGTTTTCTACTAAATCTGTAATAGCTATCTGACCTCCAAGGGTAGCTTTTTCTAAAAGCACAACATCCATTTTAGCCCTAGCACAATAAAGGCCGGCCGTCAGGCCAGCCGGACCACCACCTATTATTATACAATCGTAAAGCTTATGAGTGTTTATCATAGGTTGTTTTTAATCATTTTTCTTAGACTATCTTCAGGTTGAACACCGACTCTAGTATCTACTACTTCTCCATTTTTGAACATCATTATTGTAGGTATAGCTCTTATACCATATCTCATGGAAACACCAGGGTTATCATCTGTGTTTAGCTTTCCTACTTTTATCTGACCTGCAAATTCACCAGCCAGCTTTTCTACTACAGGCGCTATTATTCTACAGGGACCGCACCATGGTGCCCAAAAATCCACCAAGACAGGGACAGAAGAGTTTATCACTTCACTTTCCCAGTTGGCATCTGTCAATTCGATAACATTATCTGCCATCTTGAACCTCCTTAAACAATAGATTATAAACTTCTATAGCTCTTTTGTCTTTGATATAATAACATATTATAGACCCTTCTCTTTTCCATCCTACTATGCCTTTTGAACGCAGTATAGCCAGATGCTGAGATATATTTGGTTGTGGAATACCCAAGACATCCCCCAAGTTTTTCACACATTGTTTATGCTCTATTAGAAGCTCTACTATTTTTAGCCTAACTGGATGTCCTAAGGCTTTTAAAAATTCGGCAACATCTAACAAAGTTTCCTCTTTTTCTATCTCTATACTCATAATGAAAATATTATAAACTAATTTTTTTATATAGTGTAATTTTTTGAATAAAAAAAGACAACCTCTCTTGTAAATAGTTATATACAAAGTGGGATTAGCAAATATCTTAGAATACGTTATAATTTTTATAAGCATGGAAATCGGTTTATGAGAAGCATAGAAGAGATTAAAAAACATTATAGTTGGAATGAAGAAGACGAAAAACATCTCAAAGAGATGAAGAGTATAGCTTTTAAGTATAAGGATGATTTTGTAAATAAGCTTTATGAGTATTTTAATATTTTTGAAGATAAGGATAAATATTTAAAAGATGAAAAAATAAGAGAAAGGCACAAAGCCCATTTACAAGCTTGGTTTTTGGAGCTTTTCGAAGGAAACATTGACCACCTTTATATTTCTAAAATTCAACGTATTGGCATGAAGCATGTCCAAATAGGATTGCCGCCTCATTATCTAAACTCTTCTATGAATTTTGTAAGGGAGTTTATAGAAACCTTGGTAATAGAAAAAACGGCAGATGCCGATGAAAAGATAAAGATTTTAAAATCCATAGATAAAATCTTGGATATAAACCTTGATGTTATAACAGAAGCCTACAGGGAGGAAGAGTTTAAAACATATTTAGGCGCCTCTAAAATGCAGAAAATATTTATAGATGCTATTCAAGGGGTTTCAAGGTCTATAGATATTTTTATAGTTACTATAATGAGTTTTTTAGCCTTGGTGGGTGGTGGGTGGATACTGTATGAATCGGTAAATCTGGTGCTTGGCAGGGTATCCCCTGAATCTACGGCCCTTGAAATTCTTGGCTCTACGCTTATTTTATACGCTATATCTGAGCTTCTAAACGAAGAGTTAAAACATTTAAAAGGAGCCCCTTTGTCTCTTAAAGTGTTTGCTGGTATAGCTTTGGCTGCTATTATAAGAAAAATACTTATAATATCTTTGTATCCCAAAAAGAGCATTGAGCTTTTAATACTTGGAATATTGATGCTTTTTGTGGGTATAGTGTATTTTATAATAAACAAGGTGGAGAAAAAATAACATGGTAGAGTTTATAAACGCTTTGGGAGAAGCCCTTTATATATTTCTTGTGGCTTTTATCCATATTTTCAAAAATAGACCCAAAACAAAACATTTCATAGATAGGATGATTTACATAGGGGCTGATACGGTGCCCGTTGTTGTTATTACTTCTTTGTTTACGGGTGGGGTTTTGGCTTTGCAGACGTATTCTACTCTTCATAAGTTTAACTCAGAATACCTTATAGGGGTTTTGGTAGCTCTTTCAATGGGAAGAGAGCTTGGACCTGTACTTACATCTCTTATGGTGGTGGCAAGGGTTGGTTCTGCTATTACAGCTTCTATAGGCACTATGAAAGTAACCGAGCAAATAGACGCTCTTGAGACTTTAGCTATAAATCCTTATGCTTATATTACAAGCCCAATACTTTTTGCTTGCATGATAGATTTACCTCTTCTTACCATATTGTCAGATATATCAGGTATAATTGGTGGATACCTTGTTAGCACTGTTATATTTCATATAAATGGGCATATGTATTGGGATAAAACAAAAGAGATTGTGGATTTTTACGATATATACGGCGGTCTTTATAAATCTTTCGTTTACGGTATTGTGATAGCCATTGTAAGCAACTACTTTGGTTTTAAGACAAGCGGTGGCAATCAAGGTGTTGGAAGAGCTACCACCTCTTCTGTGGTGGTGTCCTCTATGCTAATTCTTATACTTGATTACTTTTTAACTGCTATTATATATACATGAAGTATTTTTTTATAAGCTTATTATTTTTGGCTTTTAGCATGGGAAGTTTTGGTGATAGCACCACCAAGAGTAGTACAAACATTACTCCTACCATATGGCATGGGCTTTATATTTATTATTACAATCAAGCTAAAGAACTATCGAAAAAGGAGCATAAGCCTGTGCTTTTGTATTTTTACGGAAACGACTGTACATACTGTGATCTTTTTGACCAATATGTATTGCAAAAACCCGATGTGGTAAATTTTGTAAACAAACATTTTATATTTTCTTCTGTGAATGTAGATGATGCTGGTGGTAATAAGTTTATAAGAAAGTTTAGGCTTTTTGGAACACCTGCTTTTGCTGTAATATATCCAAATGGACATTTCAAGGTTTACCAAGGCTATAAGACCAAGGAGCAATTTATATATATACTAAGCAAGCTTGACAGATAGTTATGAGAATAGCCGTAGGGATGAGCGGCGGTGTTGATTCAAGCGTTGCCGCTTATCTTCTGAAAGAGCAAGGTCATGATGTAATAGGGGTTACCCTTAGATTTTACAAAGAAGAATGTCCTGAAAATGCAAGAGTATGCTGTTCTCCAAAGGATGTGCAAGACGCTAGGATAATATGCGATATGCTTGGAATACCTCATATAACCCTTGACTGGGAAGAACTTTTTAAAGAAAGGGTGATAGATTATTTTATCAAAAGCTACAAAACAGGTTTTACTCCAAACCCTTGTGCAATATGTAATAAAGATGTAAAGACTGCGTTTTTGGGTTTTTATCTAAAACAAGCTGCCGATATAGATTTTTTAGCCACAGGGCACTATGTGATAAAAGAAGGAGACAAGGTAAAAAGAGCTAAAGAAAAAGATCAGTCTTACTTCATGGCGCTTGTACCAAAGCAAAGCTTAGAATATCTTATATTTCCGATAGGTCATATGACAAAGCAACAGACCAGAGAAATTGCTAAAAAAATAAATCTTCCAGTGGCCAACAAGATAGACTCTCAGGATGTATGTTTTTTGAAAGGTATGAGCTTAGAAGATTATCTGTCTCAGTTTATAGAAATGATGCCAGGAGATATAATCCACATAGGAACCCAAAGAGTCCTCGGAAAGCACAAAGGTGTTCATAGGTATACTATAGGTCAAAGACATGGACTTGGTATATCTTATTACGTGCCTCTTTATGTGGTAGAAAAAGATGTAGAAAAAAATATAATATATGTGGGTGAGAAAGAGTATCTTGTTAAAAAGGTTATAACTCTTAAAGACTACAACAAAATAGGGGATTTTAAGGAGGATAATATGTATATACAGATTAGATACAACTCAAAACCAATACCTATAGAGCGCATTGAAGAAGACGAAAATGCTTTAAAGGTTTATTTAAAAGAACCAGCCACTCAAGTGGCAAAAGGCCAAGTAGGAGCTATATATCATAACGATATTCTTTTAGGAGGTGGCATCATATCTTGAAAAAGCTTTTGTCTTTGGCTTTTACTATGATGCTAAGCTCTTGCTCCTACATAGTTATAGTGCATGACCCTCTTAGTGCCAAAGAACACGTAGAGCTCGGATACACCTATGAAAAGCAAAAAGATTACAAAGACGCCATATACCAGTATAAGATGGCTATTAAAAAAGACAGCAACTACGACCTTGCTTACTTTAATTTGGGAAACGTTTTTTTTAAAGAAAAAAAATATGACGATGCTATCAAATGTTATAAGAAAGCTATAAAGATAAATCCGAAAAATACCGACGCCTTAAACAATTTAGCCTACACTTACTATAAGCTTGGGGATTTTAAAAAGGCAAAGTTTTACATACTAAAAGCTTTGAAACTTAAACCAGACAACAAGGCTTATCAAAGCACCCTAGAAGAAATAAACAATAAGCTATAATATTTTTATGATTGTTGGTATAGTAATAATAGATTTTTATATGCCAGATGCTCTTTCTTTGAAGGAAAAAAGACACTATATTAAATCTATAAAAGATAAACTAGTTAGCAATTTTAAGATATCTGTCTCTGAGGTAGATTTTCATGATTCTTGGCAACGGTCAAGGATAGGCGCTGCTGTTGTGGGGGTAGACAGAGAAGGTGTAAATCAAGTGTTAAATTCTATCGTAAAATTTAGCGAAAGACAGTGGCCAGACATACTTTTCAATGTTAGTTTAGAGTTTTTAAATATCTAATCTTCTTCGTCTTCTTTTTTAGGACCAAATAGCTCAGATATGTCTTTTCTCCAAAACGGTACGTTTTCTATTTTCTTTTTAAGCCTGTTGAAAGCTTTTTCCTTTTCTTTTAACTTAAACTCTAAAGATATCTTGTCATATTCTAATTGTTTTATTTGCTCGTATAAAGAGGTGATTTGTTTGTTTAGTGATATTATCACGTCGTTTGATTCTTTTAGTTTGTCTACCACTTCGTTGTATCTTTCAATGGGTATGCAGTGAAAGCCTTTCATTTCTTTGTTGTAAAAATCTTCAATGGCTTTTTCTACAACATCTGTGGAAGAAACCCCTAGTTTTTCAGCCAAAGCTTCTATTTTCATAAGCGTCTTTGAGTTTAGTCTATAAGTTTTTGAAACCCTCACGTTTTTATTATAGCATAGTGTTTAGCTTTTAAAACAGAATAAAGTATGGTATATTGGTATCTATGAAATTTTATGTAACAACGCCTATATACTATGTAAACGATGTGCCACATATAGGGCACGCTTATACTACCATAGCGGCAGATACGGTAGCAAGGTATAAAAGACAAAGAGGCTTTGATGTATTTTTTCTAACGGGTACCGATGAACATGGGCTAAAACTTCAAAAAGCTGCTGAAGAAAAAGGTATCAGCCCACAGGAGCTTTGCGATAAAAACTTCCAAAATTTTAAAAACCTTTGGGATTTTTTAGATATATCTTACGACCACATCATAAGGACCACTGATGAGTATCACAAGGCTTATGTCCAGGAGATTATAAAAAAGGTTTATGAAAACGGTGATATATACAAAGGCTATTACGAGGGTTATTATTGTGTTGGATGTGAGGAGTTTAAACCAGAATCCGAGATAAAAGATTTTGATTATCATTGTCCTATACACAAGAAAAAGTGCGATTTTATAAAAGAAGAGACATACTTTTTTAAGCTCTCAAAGTATCAAGAAAAGCTTTTAAACTTATACGAGACAGATTTTATAAAACCAGACTACCGCAAAGAAGAGGTGGTATCTTTTGTAAAGCAAGGTTTAAAAGATTTGTCCGTTACAAGGCCAAAAGAAAGGGTATCTTGGGGTATAGAGCTTCCTTTTGATAAAAACCATGTGATATACGTATGGTTTGATGCTTTGTTTAATTATATATCCGCTTTAAAGTTTAAAAACAGTCTTCACTTTTGGCCAGCTGATTTTCATATAGTAGGAAAAGATATTTTGAGATTTCATGCTGTTTATTGGCCAGCTTTTTTAATGTCTCTTGATATGGAGCTTCCAAAACACGTTTATGCTCATGGTTGGTGGACTGTAGAAGGTCAAAAAATGTCAAAATCTTTAGGCAACGTCATAAACCCTTACGATGTGGTAAAAGAATACGGTTTAGATGAGACAAGGTATTTCTTGCTAAGAGAAGTGGCTTTTGGCCAAGACGGCGATTTTTCTAAAGAAGCTGTTAAAAGACGTATAAACGGCGAACTTGCCAATGGCATTGGAAACTTAGTAAGTAGAGTGTTTGCCATGTGTATAAAATACGATATTACATCTAAAAGCCAAATAAACGAAGACGAGCGTTATAAGACATTGGCAAATGAAGTTTTAGAGGCTTTTGATAAATATATGAATGAGCTCCAATTTCACAAGGCTTTAGAAGAGGTTATGAAGCTTGTGGATTTTCTAAACAAATATGTGGACGAGAAAGCACCTTGGACCTTAGCTAAAAGCAATGATCCTTCTTTAAAAGACGTGCTTCTTACCCTTGTGGACGGTATTCTTATCTCTTGCTGGACGCTAAATCCTTTTATGCCTCATAAGATGAAAGAAGTGTTTGACAGTGTAGGTGCAAACATAGACTCTACAAAGTTTCCAATACCTTATAGCATAGATTTTGAGGGGATTAAAAGTAAGATAAGTTTATTTCCAAAGATAGATTAAAATAAAAAGCTAAATAAAGATTTTTAGGTTATATTATTAGTATGTTAACAGGAAGCATAACTGCCATAATAACACCCTTTAAAAACGGTGAAGTGGATTACGGGGCCTTTGAAAGGCTTATAGAGTTTCAAATAGCCAACAATACAGATGGTATATTGGTGTGCGGGACTTCCGGTGAATCGCCTACTTTAAGCTACGAAGAACACGAATCTGTTATAGAGTTTGCTGTTAAAAGCGCAAAAAAACGTATACACATAATGGCTGGGACTGGTGCAAACTCCACCGAAGAAGCTCTTAGGTTTACAACTTTTGCAAAGGCTGTAGGTGCTGATAGCGCACTTTTGGTGGTGCCTTATTACAACAAACCTACCCAAGAAGGACTTTATAGACATTTTAGCAAAATAGCAAAAGAAGTTGATATAGACATATACATCTACAATATCCCTTCTAGGACAGGTATAGAAATATCTGTGGATACTCTTGAAAGACTTGCAAAAGACTATCCAAATATAAAAGGCTCCAAAGAATCAACTCCGAACATGGATAGAATATCTGAGATTTTAAAAAGAATACCGCATTTTACAGTATTTTCTGGGGACGATTCTTTAACGCTACCTATGATGAGCTTAGGCGCTAAGGGAGTGGTGTCTGTGGTAAGCAACGTGATGCCAAAAGAGATAAAAGAACTTACATCTTACGCTTTAAAAGGTGATTTTGAAAAAGCAAGAGATATGCATTATTATCTTTTAGATATGTTTAAAATTATGTTTATAGAGACAAATCCAATCCCTGTTAAAACCGCTTTATCGTTGATGGGTATGGTGAAAAAAGAGTTTAGACTACCCCTTTGCGAAATGCTTCCTCAAAACGAGGAAAAACTAAAAGAAGCTCTTAAAAGATACAATCTTCTTGTATGACCCTTGAATTAAAAACTTTTTTAGCTTTTAGAATTATAGATAAAAACTTAGAACCTATAAAAAGACCAGCTATGGTAAATCCAGATGATCTTTTGTATATAGACGATCAAAAAGAAAAGCTTATACAAAATACCCACTGCTTTGTGAAAGGTTATATGGCAAACGACGCTTTGTTGTGGGGAAGAAGGGGAACTGGTAAATCGGCCCTTGTAAAGTCAATGCTTTATAGGTTTAAAGATGATGGGCTTAGAATGATACAAGCTTACAAGTCAAACCTTGAAGATTTGGCTTTTATATACGAATATATATACGATAAGCCTTATAGATTTGTTTTGTTTTTTGATGACCTTGTTTTCAGCGAAAAAGACGAGAGGTTTTCTTTGATGAAGGCTCTTTTGGAAGGAGATATAGAAGAGCGCCCCGATAACCTTATAGTCTACGCTACTTCAAATAGAAGAGATTTAACTATAGAAAAGATAGAAGATGAAAAGTTTCCAGAAGACAACCTAAACGATGCTTACGCTTTGGTAGATAGATTTGGTTTAAGGCTGGGTTTCTGGGGTTTTTCAAAAGAGCAGTATATAAGCATAGTAAAGCATTATGTTAAAAGCCTAAATTTGATGTGGAATGAAGAGATTGAAAGACAAGCCGATAGATTTGCTTTAAATACCGGTGGATATTCGGGTAGAAGCGCTAAGCAATTTATAAAGTATCTAAGTGTAAATTTATGTTATAATAGTAATCATGGCTGAGAAGATTGATATAAACCGTATTCAAAGGGACATGTTTATTGAGTATAAGGGTGAGCCTTATAGAGTGGTAGATTACGATCACGTAAAACCTGGCAAAGGTCAGGCTTTTGTTAGAGTAAAAGCAAAAAATATGAATACTGGCAACGCTATTGAAATTACCTACAAGTCTTCTGATAGCATAGAGCTTGCCGATTTTGAGCAAATGTTTGCGGAATTCTCCTATAAAGACTCTGATGCATATTACTTTTTAACTCAAAATACTCACGAAATGGTTAGTATAAACGCCGAAGACATAAAGGAAGAAGCTAAATTTTTGAAAGAAGGCATGACCGTAGTAGTATTTATATATAAAAATAAACCAATAGGAATAGAACTTCCAAAAGCCGTAGAGTTAGAGGTGGTAGAGACAGACCCAGGATTTAAAGGAGATACCGCAGCTGGCGGTTCAAAACCAGCAAAACTTGAAACTGGCGCCGTTATCCAAGTACCATTTTTTATAAACGAAGGAGATATTGTAAAGGTAGATACCAAGACAGGCCAGTACCTTGAAAGGTTGGATAGAGCCCAGAAAAAGTGATATGGATTTAGAACCTATACTTGCTCTTATAAAAGCCCTAGACAATTCTAGCTTGCAAAAGCTGAAATTGACTTCTGGAGATTTTACTTTAGAATTAGAAAAAGGGCAGGTCTACATTCCTGAAAACATTTCAGAAGAAATAAAAAGAGTAGATTTGTCAAGACAAAAGACAGAACATATCAAAGAAGAAGCGCCCTCAAAACCAAACTATCATGTTATAAAAAGCCCATTGGTGGGGACATTTTACAGAGCTCCCTCTCCAGAAGCCCCCCCTTTTGTGGAAGTGGGTGATATCATATCACCAGGTCAAACCTTATGTATAATAGAGGCTCTTAAAGTGATGAATGAAATAGAGAGCGATATAAAAGGTAGGATAGAAAGCATCTTAGTAGAAAACGGTGAAGTGGTGGAATACGGTCAACCTCTTTTTGAAATATCGCCTCTTTGATGATTTTAGAAAACGATATAGTTATAATAAGATACAGCGATAAAGTCTATATAAAAAGAGTAAAGAGAAACGAAAGTTTAAATATAAAATATCATATATTGAGGTATGACGATATAATTGGCAAGGAAGAAGGTATATTTATAAACGGATTTTTTGTAGCAAAGCCAACTATTGAAGAGATAGTAAAGCATGGGTTTAAGAGAGAAACTCAAATAGTTTATCCAAAAGACGCTTTTTATACAGCTTTTAAGCTAAATATACCGGATTGTAAAAATATATTAGAGTTTGGGATGGGAAGCGCTGTAATGAGTGCTGTTATACTAAGTATTATGAAAGAAGATGCAACTCTTTACACTCATGAAGAAAATCAAAAAGCTTACGATAACGCTGTTAAAAACCTAAAAACCTTTGGATTTTTGGATGACAGAGTAAAGCCTATACTATCGAACTATCAAGATATATCTTACGAAAACGCTTTTTTTGATTGTGCATTTGTAGATACAAAAGAACCATGGGAATATATAGACAAGCTTCACAAAGAACTAAAACACGGTGCCAATATATCTTTTTTGGTACCTACTTACAATCAGGTTTCTAAGCTTTTAGAAGCATTGAAAGATAAGTTTTTTGTTTATGAGATATCAGAGATACTTCTAAGAAAGTTGAAACCAAATCCTGAGCGCTTAAGACCAGAGGATATAATGCCGGCCCATACGGCGATATTGATATTTGCTAGAAATATATATCATTGTTGTTAATGTTTACTTATGTTAAAATTTCGCTATGCCAAGAAGAACTAGAAATAGAATTTTGCATGAGGCTCTTAAGATATTTTCTAGCAAAGGTATTAGAGAAACTACTATAAAAGATATAGCAAGGGCTGTAGGAATAACGGAAGGAGCTATATATAGGCACTTTGATAGCAAAGAGCAAATAGTAAGGTCTCTTTTCCTCAACAGTTCCCAAGAGTTTTACAACCATCTAAACGGTGCTTTATCAAAAGCTCAAAACTTTGAGGAAGCTTTGAAAAATCTTACAGAAGCTTTTTTGAATTACGCTTTTACAAACCCAGAGGCTTTTAAATTTATAAACTTATTTCACTATTTTAAGATAGACTACGAACTCAAATTAAAAGATGGTAAGATGCCAAAGGATGTTATATACGAATTTTTTAAAAACCATGAAGAAATAGGTATACAGCCTCAATACGCTACTGCACTTTTTATAGGTACTTTAGAGCGTATATTTTTATTCTATGAAATGGGTTTTATAGACGATATAGAAGAAGATATACAAGAGAAAGCTTATAAGCTTTTGCTAAATATTTTTAAAACAGATGGAAAAGGAGGTTAAGATGAGCATAGAAAAAATAGAGTTTTTGTTTTTCCAGGGTTGCCCAAACTCTACACCCACTTACAACAACCTTGTAGAGGCTTTAAAGGAACTAAACCTAAATATACCAATAAACAGCATAGACGTAAAGGATTTAGAAATTGCTCAAAAGGTAAGATTTATGGGATCCCCTTCTATATATGTAAACGGAGTAGATATATACACAGGTAAATCTCCAGACCAGATATCTTACTCTTGTAGGACTTTTAATATAAACGGTAATATCACTGGTGTATTGCCAAAAGAGTTTATAAAAGAAAAGTTAAAAAGTTTTCTATAACTCACAGATATTTTATTTAGGGGATATAGATTATAATAAAGGAGGTATTTTATGAGCTTTTTAGAAAATTTAATGACTCAAATCAAGGGTGCTTTAAATGATGCTCTTGATAGAGCTTCTGATCCCGGAAGAACTGCAAGGCAGGTGATAAGAGACTTAGAAGAGCAGATTGAAAAAGCCAACGCCAGCATGGTGAACGTAATGGCTCAGTACGAGCTTTTAAAGCAAAAAAAAGCTCAATTTGAAGAAGAAGCCAACGATTGGCATGAGAAAGCCAAAAAAGCCCTTCAAGCAGGTAGAGAAGATTTGGCAAAAAAGGCTTTAGAGCAAGAAGAAGAGGCTAAAAAGCAAGCAGATGTTTATCAAAAGCAAATTGAGGTTTTAGAACCTTCTATAAACGAGCTAAAAGCTAAAATACAAGAACTAAAAAATAAAAAGCAGGAGTTAGAATCAAAAGCAGATATCCTTGGCACCAGATACGAAGTGGCAAAAGCTCAAGAAAAAGCTGCGGAGATAACCACCGGCATAGGAGACTCTCACGCAAAAGAAAAGCTTGACTCAGTAGAAGAAAAGGTCCTAAAAGAAGAAGCTAGAGCAAAAGCTATAAAAAATATAGAAGACGAACAATCTGGGGCTGATATAGAAAAAGAGTTTGAATCTTTAGAAAAATCAAGTACCGTTGACGATAAGCTTGAAGCTCTTAAAAAAGAGATGGGGTTGAAATGATAAATCAGATTATCATTTTGGTGGTTGTTTTAACGATAGGTATAATAATATTGAAGGTGATGGGGTTTATCATGCTTGGGGCATTTTTATTTGCCGTGTTTTTGGCTTTTAATATAGGTAGGAAAAGATTTAATTTATGAAAAAAATTATCTTATTTTTATTTGTTATTTTTAGTGTGGCGTTAGCTCTTCCAACGCCTTCTGATATAGCTAAGGAAGTTCAAGCAGGACACTATCACAAAGCCGAAATGCTTTTGAAAGAGGTATTGCAAAAAGACCCAAACTCTGCTAAAGCCCACTATATGCTTTCTCAAGTGTATTATCTTGAGGGTAAAGATCAAAAAGCGTTGCAAGAGTTAAAGGTGGCTAAAAAACTTGACCCGTCAGAATCTTTTGCTCACAGGGGATATCTCAAAAACTATGAAAGAGAGCTACAAAAATCTGTAAAGGTTAGAAAAAGTACATTTGGAGGTGCTATGATATTTTTCTTGATAGGGGCTTTACTCATAGCAGGAGCGGTGTTTTTGTATATATCAAACAAACTTACCACGAAAAACAAAGAAGATATAAAAACAAAGCTTATGCAAGAGCTAACTTTGTATCTTGAGAATATTGAAAAGGTTAAAACGAAATTGTCTATTGATTTGGTATCTTTGAAAGACGACGACCCAGCCAAAAAAGACCTTTCAAATAGGCTAAACGAGTTGGATGAGATAAGAAAGAACATGATAGATTTACTTCAAAAGCTAAAAAACAACGATGTAAAGGATATACAAGGAGCGTATGTTTATTTTGAAAATCTGAAAGACAAACTAAAAGAAGTGGCTACAGGCGTTAAAAATACTTATGAAACCCATGAAGATTTGAAAAATTTTCAAGATACGGTACCATCTCAAAGCTATCCTCAGCAACCAAATATGTCTATGATGGGTGGCGGAATGTCTTTTATGGATTTGCTTGGTATGATGGCAATGGGTTCTTTGATGGGTTCTATATTTAGCGGTGGTTTTGGTGGAGGTTTTGGCATGGGGCCTACTATCGTAGAGAACAACTATTACAACGAACCACCAGCAGATAACATTGTAGACAACACTCAAGATATGATAAATCAAGACACAGATAACACTATAGATTTTACGGGCGGAGATGATTGGGGTAATGATGTAGATACAAATCAAGATGATTCTTGGAGTTGACGATGGAAAATATTATATACCATAATACAAATGCAGATTTTGATATAGTGGCGATAAATATCTTTTTAAAAGGCGGGGCTTTGGATGAGTCCAAAAAAGGTACCACCAATCTTCTAACATCGTTGATGGGCAAGAAAACCTCTTCTAAAACCTCTCAAGAGATAAACGAAATTTTTGAATCTGTAGGAGGATTTTTAAGGTTTAAAACGTATTCGGATTTTATTACAATATCTATAGCTACCAAAAAAACAAAGCTAAAAGAATCAATAGACACTTTAAAAGAAATTCTTACGGATAGCATTTTTGAAGAAGAAGCTCTTCGTATAGAAAAACAAAACGTTTTGTCTACTATAAAATCAAGAAAAGAAAGGCCCTTTGATTTTGCCTTTGATAGTTTAAGAAAAATATTGTACAAAGGTACACCTTACGAAATATCTAGCTTAGGTACTGAAGATAGTGTAAACTCTATAACGATTGGCGATATAACTAAAAGATACGAAGATATTCTTAATAGCAATTGTATTATAAGCGTTGTAGCAGACAACTTAGAAGATAGAGATATCGAAACTATTAAAGGTATTTCTTCTATTTTTTATAAAAGCCCGCCAACAAAAGAAATAAGTTTTTGTAAAGATGTAGAAAACGATGAGATAGTTGAAATACAAAGAGGTGGTGCTCAAGCTAGTATAATGTGCGGATACGACGCGCCGTCTTCTTTGGATAAAAACGATTATTTTGCTTTTAAAATATTAAATGCGATGCTTGGAAACGGTATGAGTTCTATACTTTTTAAAACCCTAAGAGAAGAAAAAGGCTATGCCTATGCGGTAAATAGCTCTGTTTCTACTAATCTCTATTGCTCTAAAATGATAGCTTATATAGGCACTTCCATAGAAAAAGCCCAAAACGCTTTGGATGATTTAAATACCATCATAAAAAATCTTCAAATAGAAGACGATGATATAGAACTTGCCAAGCAAAAATTAATTGGAAACTTTTCTTTAGAGCATCAAACTAGGTTTAGTAAATCTTATGCGATAGGCTATTACGAACTAGTTGGGCTTGGTAAGGACACATTTTTTGAGTATGAAAACATTGTTAACTCAATTACAAAAGCTGATATAGAAAATGTCTATAGAAAGTATATAAACAATCATAAATGCGTGGTAGTTAAATAACCTAATGAAAAAAGATTCAAGGATATATAAGTATATAAAATCTCTTATTACCAACAAAAAATATCTTACTACAGAAGATATCATGCTTATGTTGGAAAAGTATTACAAGCTTCCCATTAAAACCCCTGGGGTGTTTTACAAATATAAAAAGTTGATTAAAGACATAAGGCAAGAGGTTTACAAAGAAAGAAGAAAGAATAAAATTAAAGATAGCAAAAAGGATAGGAGCAAGGAAGATGAAGGAATATGATTTGGTTATATTTGGAGCAGGGTCTGGCGGTTATGAGGCTATGCTCCACGCCAAAAGATACGGCATGCACGTAGCGATGATAGATATATCGGAAAAAACTATAGGCGGAAATTGTCTAAACAGAGGTTGCATACCCTCTAAGTATATGCGCTTTGGTGCAAAGTTAATGGAGCACCTTTCAAGAGGCATAAAATACGGTATAAAGATAAACAGCCAAGATATAGACTGGTTAGCTTTTAAAGAAAATAGAGATAACGCTGTTTCTGATATAAGAGAGAGCTTTAAAGCTTATGCTAAAAGCCTGAAGGTGGACATATACTACGGAAAAGGTAGATTTAAAGACAACAACACCATAGAAACCACCAAAGGAGATGTGATAAGGGGCAAGTACATACTTCTTTCTACTGGTTCTTCGGTGTTTAGCATACTTAATTACGATAAAACGAGGTTCAAGATATACAACACCGATACCATATGGGGTATCACCGAAAGGCCAAAATCAGTCTTGATAGTGGGTGCTGGTGTAGTAGGTGTTGAATTTGCTTATATTTTTAAAATGTACGATATAGATGTTTATCTGGTGGATATCTCAAGAAGGATAATACCTTCAGAATCAGAGGACAGCGCTTCTTATCTTAGCAAAAAGCTTAAAAGCTTGGGAGTAAAGATATTTACTTCAAATACCATTGTAAACTTAGAAGAAGAAAATGGCAAACGAAAAGCCATTTTAAAAGATGGTTCCATCATAGAATACGATATCATATTGGAGGCAGTGGGAAGGGTCCCAAACACAAAGGACATAGGCATAGAAAATACAGATATAGCTCTTACAGAAAAAGGTTTTGTAAAGATAGATGAATATGCAAAAACATCGGTAAATCATATATACGCTTGTGGGGATATAACATCCTCTTTGATGCTGGCTCATAAATCTATGTATGAGGGAAGAACGGCGATAGCTCATATAAACAACGACGCAGAAAAGCTTGATTATAGATTGGTGCCAAAGATTATATATTCTGCTTATGAAATTGCCTCTTTTGGTATAAACATAGACCAAGCAGAAGATATGGAGTTTGACTATGAAGTAGGTACTGCTACTTTTGTAAAAAATCCAAAGGCTATCATAGACGATGAGCCAGAAGGGTATGCTAAAGTTATATACGATGCCAACACCAAGGAGATACTTGGAGCAGAAATATTAGGACCCCAGGCAGGAGAACTTATTCATCAAGTAGTTCATGTGGTAAAAGCTGGTAAAGATGTGGAGTTTTTATCAAGGTGCATGTATACACATCCTTCTTTGTCTGAGACCGTTATAATGTCTGTTCAACAAAAACTTCATTGAGGCTTTTAACATGGAAAATCTTCTGGAAAAAGCTTCTATACTTCAAGAGGCGCTTCCATTTATAAGGGATTTTTACGGTAAGATTTTTGTTGTAAAATATGGCGGTGCTGCTATGGAAGAGGAAGAACTAAAACATTCTTTTGCAAAAGATATAGCTCTTCTTAGATATGTAGGTATAAAGGTGGTGCTAGTACATGGTGGTGGCAAAGATATTACAAACATGCTAAATAGATTAAACATACAAACGGAGTTTATAAACGGCATACGAAAGACTGACCAAGAATCTTTAGATATAGCGAGGATGGTGCTTATAGGCAAGCTAAACAAAGATATAGTAGCTATGTTAAACAAAGAGATGTCAAATATGCATGGGGCCATTGGGCTTTCTGGGGTTGATGGAAATCTTCTTGTGTGTACTAAGTATTATCAAGACAACAAAGATATAGGTTTTGTAGGAAAGGTAAAAGCTGTAAACACCAAGCTAATAAGAGAACTCATACAAAATGATTATACTCCTGTGATAGCACCTATTGGCATAGAGCCAGAGACTACCCAAATGTACAATATAAACGCAGATATGGCGGCTACCGAGATAGCTTGCGAACTGGGGGCCGAGAAACTTATCTTCTTAACAGATACCGATGGTATCCTTGACAAAAACGGTAGAACCATCTCTTCTATACAAAAAACCCAATACAAAGAGCTTATAGAAGATGGCACTATTACAAAAGGCATGATACCAAAGATTACATCGGCTGTGGATGCCATATTAAGAGGTGTTAGAAAAGTGCATATAATAAACGGCAAGATAAAACATTCAATCCTTATAGAGGTATTTACAAAAGAGGGTATAGGCACAGAGATATCTTTATGAAGATTATATCCTTTGTGGGATATCACAACAGTGGCAAAACTACTATTATAGAATATCTCATAAAGCATCTTGGAAAAGCCTATAAAATAGCATATTTAAAACATGACCCCAAAGGGCATGCCATCTTTGATAAAGAAAACTCTGACAGCGCCAGAATACTTTCTTTAAACCATCAAAGCGCTATTTTGTCAAAAGATGTATTTGTTTTATACCAAAAGCCCAAAACCATTGACGAAGCTATATCTTTTTTTAAAGATTACGATTTAATAATATTAGAAGGTTTTAAGTATATGGCTTTTCCAAAGATAAAAATAGGCAATATAGATGAGCCTTTGGAAAATGTAGTATACGATTACGATGGTGATCAAGAAGCTTTGAAAAGGTTTGTGGAAGGATATATAAATGGAGTTTAAGCTTCCAGAAGACCATCCTTTTAGTCTTTTGATACCACTTGTAGAAGATGGTAAAATTGACCCATGGAGCATAGATATAGCAAGCTTGGCCCAGCTTTATATAGAGCAAATAAGAAGTATGGAGCTTCTTGACATGAGAATACCTGCCAACGCCCTTTCTGCAGCCACTTTTTTATTTAAAAAAAAGCTTGAAATTCTTTTTCCAAAACCAAAGATACATCGCCAAAGGATAACCCTAAAAGAACTTGTCCAAATGTACGACGAATCTCAAGAACAACCTTCTGAAGCTATTCAAGAACAACCCTCTGATGTAAAGCCTTTAAAAGAAAAGAAAAAATACACTCTCACAAAGGAAAGAAAATACAACTTTGTTAAAAGACGTAAAATCCCACTTCACAAGTCTATCCTAAAAGATGTGATAGAGCATATTAAAACTACTGTTGAGCAAAAACCGAAGTTTTATTTTTCTGAAATCATGGAAAAAGACAAAGCCACTGTCCAATTTACAGCTCTTATGTTTATACAATACGATAAGTATGCAGATATATATCAAAAAGAACATTATGGGGATATAGTAATAGAGAGGGTATAAATTTATAAATCTATAAGGTTTATAACTTGATTTAAATCTGGGGGTACTTCTATAGGGGTTTGAGCGGATTTCATGGCTGTATCTGGGTCTTTTAGACCGGAACCCGTAAGTGTACAAACTACGGTATCACCTTCTTTGAAAATACCTTCTTTGGCGCTTTTAATAAAGCCTGCCACGGAAGCTGCCGATGCTGGTTCGCAAAATATACCTTCACAGGAAGCTACAAGGTTGTAAGCGTATAATATTTCATCGTCAGTAACAGCGTCTATTTTGCCGTTTGATTCTTTGGCAGCTTGGATTGCGCTTCTCCAACTGTAAGGATTGCCTATTTTTATAGCCGTTGCTATGGTTTGTGGATTTTTTATGGGGTAGCCTTTTACTATGGGGGCTGAGCCTTCTGCTTGATAGCCCATCATAATTGGCAATTTTTTTGATTTTCCTATAGCCTTATACTCTTTATAGCCTTTCCAATAGGCCGTTATGTTGCCAGCGTTGCCTACTGGTATAAAATGATACGTCGGGGCATCCCCTAAAGCATCTATTATTTCAAAGGCGGCGGTTTTTTGACCTTCTATTCTGTAAGGGTTTACAGAATTTACAACTTCTACCGGCAAAATTTCACCTATCTTTCTTACTATAAAAAGAGCATCGTCAAAGTTTCCAAGAAGCGCTATAACCTTAGCACCATATATGATGGCTTGAGACAATTTGCCAAGGGCTACAGCACCTTTTGGAAGTATTACAAAAGCTTTCATACCGGCCCTTGCGGCGTAAGCGGCTGCTGATGCTGAAGTGTTTCCAGTGGATGCACATATAACTGCTCTTTTACCTGCTTCAGCGGCTTTTGATATGGCCATTGTCATGCCTCTATCCTTGAAAGACCCAGTAGGGTTTAAACCCTCAAACTTAAAATAAAGCTCCACGTCTACTTTTAGCATATCTGGTATTCTTTGGGCTTTTATAAGAGGGGTGTTGCCTTCATACAGCGTGATAATAGGGGTTTTCTCAGAAACTGGTAAATATTCTTTGTATTGATGTATTAATCCTTTCCAATATCCCATATCTAAATATTCTACCACACCATTTATGTTTTAGATGCATAAAAGATGTTTGTATCTGCAAATACGATATAGTGATTTAAATCATTACAATGATTTGATAACAGCATATACTTTTCATTATGATAGAAAGTGTAAAAAGCGTTGCAAAACTCACAATAACGATAGAAAAATTACCTGAGGGGTTTTACCTTGCTACTTCCGATGATATACAGGGTTTAGTTGCACAAGGTAAGACCATTGAAGAAACTGTTAAGATAGCGCTGGATGTAGTTAGGCATCTTTCTGAACTAAGCAATAAGCCTATAGACCCACAGAATATCGTATATAAAATAGCTATATAAGTGGGTAGGCTTTCTGGTTTTACATACAAATTAGTATAGAAGAATTTTTAGAAAAGTCTTGAGTCGTTTAACTTTAAACCTTTTCTATAAAAACCACTATCCTTTCTTTTGTCTTGTCTCTTCTATAGCTTGGTATTTCTTTGTTGCATATGGTGCATGTATCGTATATCAAAAGCTCAATACTTGGATTTAGGGATTTCAATTGAGATATGGCTTCTTTTTGGGTATCAAAAAATAGTTTATCGTTTATAGTTTTTAGGCTTTTAAAATAGTTTTGAAACTCTTGTCCTACTTCATAACAGCATTCTTTGGCTGAAGGTCCTATAAAGGCAAAATAAGGTTTTTCCAAAAAGCTATCAAACAAAGAAAAGGCTTCTTTTAGAATGCCATTGTAAAGTCCACGCCAACCAGCGTGTATAGCCCCTACATAGTTTCTTGATTTTAAAAGTATAGGTACGCAGTCAGCGGTTTTGATACCTATTTTAAAGCCGGTTTTATTAGTGATTATACCGTCCGCTTCTACTTTCTTATCATGACTATCCACATAGACCACAAGGTTTGAATGTATTTGTTTTGGTAAAAATACACCTTCTTCTTTTTCTTCTTTTGTTATACCTATTTTAAAATCTTTAAACGCTCCATAAAAAAGCATCTAAACAAACACTTCTTCAAACAATACACCCTGGTGGTCTGTGTTAGAAGCGCAACATCCACCGCAAGAAGCGCATTTTTTTACAGCTATTTCGTACCCTTCTGGAAGTAAATCTGTAACATTTATATTTAATTTGTCTTCTTCGGAAGATAAAGAAACAACGTTTTTAATAGGGTCTATATGAGAAATTGTATATTCTTTGTGGTTAAAGCCTATAGCTGTCCCTGTAGGCGGTAGTATATATTTGATGACATAGTTTATTTTCTCAAAAGACATACAGCATACTAGTTTACCACAAGGACCTGTAAATTTTGAAGGAGACATAGGTAGATTCTGCATCTCCATATCTTTTAAATTTACAGATTCAAACGTATCTATGAAGTTTGAACAGCATGTTTTAAATCCACACATACCAACGGCACCTAATATCTGAACAGCATCTCTGGTGCCTATTTGCCTCATCTCTATCCTTTTTTTGATGGCTTTTGCTAAGTCTTTGACTAGTTGCCTGAAGTCTACCCTTGACTCTGCTGTATAGAAAAAGAAAGACTTAACATCATCTATAGGCACATAAGCTTTTATAAATTTGAGTGAGAGATTGTGTTGCTTAGAAAGCTCTTTTGCTATTTTCATATAATGTTGAGATACCTTTTTTAAGTGATACATGCGGGATATGTCTTGTTTTGTGGCTTTTCTTATAAAGAAAGAAGGTTTAACATCGTATAGCTTGTCTGAATATCCTACTACTTTAGCTATATCTACATAGTCGTCTTTGCTTATGATGACAAAGGTATCTTTTTGCAAAAGCTCGTTTATACCTTCTAAAAGGCCTATCTTGTTTGTATCCATGTATCTTATATATGTGTATTTCATAAACCATCTCCTATCCTACGACATATTCTATCATAGCCATTCGGACAAACACGCCGTTTTCAATCTGATTTGCTATCAAAGATTTCTCTTTGTACAACAAATCACCATCTATATCAATATCCCTATTTACAGGGCCAGGATGCATCAAAAATCCCTTAATCTTATTATACCTCTCTTTTGTGATTCCATACATGTCAAAATAACTTTCTAAATTATAGGTTTCTTTGTGTCTTTCTTTTTGAATCCTTAGAGCTATTACATGGTGAGCCCACTCTATAGCTTCGTCTAAATTTGTAAAGGCTTTATCCATAAAAGGATAATCTTTTGGTATAAAGCTTGGATATCCACAAACGCCTATATTTGCACCTTCTAATTTAAAAAGATAAGCCCCAGACCTAAAAACTCTACTATGATAAACATCTCCCACATATAGTATATTTTGATTTTTCAAACTATGCACTTTTTCTAAAAGCGTAAAAACGTCCAAAAGTCCTTGGGAAGGATGTTCGTGTGTGCTATCTCCAGCGTTTATAAGGCCTAATTTAAGCTCTAGCAGGGCTTCGTAATCAAACATGATGTCTGATGTCCTAAAAATCACAATATCTATGCCAATCTTCTTAAAAGATAAAAGCGTATCAAAAAAGCTTTCGCCTTTTACAGCTGAAGAAAAATTACCTTGTATATAATATGTATCACAACCTAAATTTTTTGCGGCTTTTTCAAAAGAAAGCCTCGTTCTGGTGGATGGTTCTTCAAAAAAAAGAGCACAAGATTTGTTTAAAGTAGGATAAACATTTTTTTCTTTGAAAAACTTAGCTCTTTCTAAAATATCTTTGTAATCATCTTTGATGTTTTGAGCTTCTATTATATATTTCATAACAAGCCAACATTTAGCCTCTTTCTAATTCATAAGGCCAATTTAATATACCACCTATCACGTTGTAAGCATCAAAACCCAGTTGCCTTAAAGCGTAAGTGGCAAAAGCGCTTCTATTTCCACTCCTACACATAACGAGATATTTTTTGTTTTTGTCAAGCTCTTTAAATTTAAACCTTAAATCATCCACCGGTATCAGCACGCTGTTTGGTACTCTTATCTGCCTATATTCTTGAGGTGTTCTTACGTCTAAAAGCACAACATTTTCTTCTGATTCTAAGATCTTCTTTGCCTCTTCAGGTGTTATCTCGGGTATATTAAACATCTATTTCAAACCTCCAATTTCATATAATAATATACCAAAAGCAAAAATAAATCAATCTGATAAATAAAATATTTTAACTAAACTTTATAAATTTGTCTTTTTTTGGCGAAAGCTAGGATATGGTTAGTAAATATAAATTAATTTTCAATGAGTAAAGTAAATAATAAAAATTATTAATTAATATCTGTTATAAATTATATTATAAGTAAATATATGTTTACATCAAATATATGAATTTTATATTTTTTTTATAATTTAGGAGTAGAATGAAGTTATAGTGAACTTTAAAGGAGGTAGTTATGAATGGCAAAAAGCTGAAAAGACGGATGGCTTACGGAGTCCTTGGACTTCTCTCGTTGGCGGTATTTGCGCCAAAAGCAAGTTTTGCAATCCCGTCCTTTGCAAGACAAACAGGACTTGCCTGCGATGTGTGTCATACGGTGTTTCCTCACCTTACACCCTTTGGTAGAGAGTTTAAGCTTCATGGCTACACCTACGATTACTCATCTCTTATCAAAATGGTAAGACAAGCTGCCAAGAAAAGAGCAGCAGAAGAAGGTGGTATGCCAAACTTGGTCATAAACAAAATACCTATGGTATCTGTAAGAATAGCTGGAGTATGGGCAAATCAAGATGGCGGGTCTATGGTAGGCCACGGTAGAGTAACCGGTGGTCAAGGTGCATTCTCTTATCCAGCAGGATACCCAACCAAAGATACATTTAACCTTGTAAAAGGAGATTCTCTTTATATAGCTGGTGAGATAACACCACACCTTGGGGCATGGGTAGAAATAGGGGGATGGAACGATAGTGGTGGTTCAGCATCTTTGGCTGGGTACAACGTCATATTAAATGGTGGAGACCATACAATTGACAACAAAAACTTTACATACGGTCTTAGCTTTGAAAACATGGTGGGATTTGACGATGTAGGTCAAGCAGGGCCTGGAAACTGGGGTTTGACAGACTTACAAAATGTGTTATCTACGCATAATACGTTGTTTGACCCGTTTGGTGCTACTCCAGTAGAAGGTGCTGAAGCTTACGCTATGTTTGGAAACTTTACAAACGGTGGTATATATGGCAACATAGGTTTATATGCTCCATCAAATGGTAACGACGAAGGTACTCCACCAGTAGACACAGCCGGGGGAAGTCCTGGAGGAGGCTCTTGGCATGGGGCAAAACATGCTGATGTTTATGCAGATGTGGAGTATTGGCTACCAGGATTTCACAACATATATTCTATGATAGGTGCTTTTGGATACTTTGGTCAAGAAAAGATGGAATCACCAGCTTCTCAATATTATAGTGATAATGTCGATGATTATGGTTTGGAAGCCCAAGCTCAATATATAGGTGGTAAAAATCTCGTAGAATTTTTTGGAGAAGTTCAAAAACAACACGATAGTGAATTTTATGGCACAGACCAATGGACAGGTATATCATATTCTACCGGTACTTCAGTAAACAGGACTGGTTTCGCCCTAAAAGCTGATTATTACTACGAAAGGACATATGGTATATATGCAAAATATATGTATGCTAATTCAAGTCAAGTCCAAGACTTAGATTATTCTGGCTATATAATTGGCGTATCTTGGTATCCATGGCAAAACGTCAATATAAAACTTGAACGCATGATGTGGTCAAAATACCATCCGGGACAAGTTCAATACGGAAGCGTTGGAGATAGACCATCCGCATCTGATTTTGATGTAACGGCTGTTAAAGTAATGTACTTGTTCTAAAACTCTTTTTAGGGGCTTTGGTGCCCCTTTTTCTATTCATAGCTTTGCCCTCCTTTGTAAAAGCGCCCTATACCCCGGTGGGGGCTTTTGCAGTTTTTAATATAAATCATTTTGGATTTATTATTTTATCTTCTCCCAAGAAAACCCTACAATATTGCGCTCTTGTTCTTGAAGCTCTATTCCTACTATGTAGATTTCTTTATCTTCTTTCATATACTTTTCATAATACTTTTTCTCTTTTATCTGTTTTAATGGGTCTTTTGATGGACTATCTACTACTTTAAACTCTACAATGTAGATTTTGTTTTCCATAAAAGCTGTCAGGTCAATACGACCTTTGTTGGTAGTATCCTCTGGGATTGCTATTATACCAGCACCGTTAAAAAGTGCATAGATGATAGAGGCGTAAAAACCTTCGTATCTCTCAAGTTCATTTTTGGTGTACCAGTGATATGGAATGCTTGAGAAAAAACTTTTTAAGGCTTCTTCTAAACCTTTTAGGTTTGATTTTCTTAAAGCCTCTTTTATTTTTATTTCGCTTTCTTCTTTAGAAAGTTCTGGAAATAAATCTGCTAAAAAAACACTGTTTAAGCTCATTCTAACTTCACGATTTGGATAACTAAGAGTGTAGTATGTCTTTAATTCGTCATTTATAATATCTTTTATAGTAAGATATCCAGTTTGAAAAAGTAAATTCTCCAATCTCATAAAATCTATATCTAAATTTGATAAAATCTCGTCGCTGGTTTTTAAATTTTCTAAACTTGGCAAATAAAACTTATTCTTAAAAATCATCTTCACCAAAAAACTAGGGGTTCCAGTTTCAAACCAGAAAGGCTTGAAAACACCCTCTGAGAAAAAAAGAAGTATGTCAAATGGATTATAAACCCTTTCTCCTGTCCAGCTGTAACCATTGTACCACTCTTTTATCTTTTGTTTGTCATAATCTTTTATTCTATCGTGAAAAACATTTTCAAGCTCTGACTCAGTATATCCACAGATGGTGGCAAAGGTTTTGCTAAGCGTTATATCTCTAAGCTGATTTAACCCACTGAATATAGATACTTTTGAAAACCTTGATACACCAGTTAAGAATACAAACTTTAGATACGGGTCTAAATCTTTAAGTGGAGAGTAAAAATCTTTTAGCATCTCTCTATTTTCATAGGCGTTATCTAAGTTGTCTATTGCATCTAATATAGGCTTGTCATATTCATCTACTAATACTACTACAGGTAAATTGTATTTGATATATAACGATTTAACTAGCTCTTCAAACTTTGTGCTTATTAAATCTTGCTTTTTTAACACTATGTTGTAATTTTCTGCATTATCATCCAATATGTGTATCATTATCTTTTCAAGCTTTTTTGAGGAAGTTATAAGTCCAGAGCCAAAACTTATATACACCACCGGATATTTTTTCTCCCAATCCCAATTATCATATAGATAAAGTCCTTTGAAAAGCTCTTTTTTACCAAGGAAAGCTTGTCTCAGTGTATCAAGGAAAAGCGATTTACCAAAGCGCCTTGGCCGAGATAGAAAGTAATATTTTCCATTATCAGCTAACATTTTTACATACTTAGTCTTATCTACATAATAATAATCTTTTTCTGTCCTTATAGACCAAAAACTTTGAATACCTATAGGTAAAGTCTTCATAGTTATATTATATATTTTGTCGTAATTTTTGTTAGTAGGTATTTTTTAAATCTCTTAATGACAATAACTTAAGACCCAAATTTATAAACATATGAATATATATTGATATTTTTATAAACCCCCAAAAAGGGGGATGTGTATAAATGTTGGTGGTTATTTTAAAGATAGTATAAATCTTGCAAGCTCTTCAGCTTGAGCTTGGGTGACGTTTTGAGGTGGCATTGGTACTGGTCCCCAAATACCAGAGTTGCCACTTCTTATCATTTTAGCAAGATAAGGTACATACTTTGGGTTGTGATGATATTTAGCTGCCACATCTTTCCAAGCTGGACCTACTACTTTGTGGTCGATAGCATGACACGCAAAGCATCCTTTTTCTTGAGCCAACGCTTGGGGGCTTATTGCCATAGCGCTTATTTGAGTAAACATTACGCCAGCTAAAGCTAGCATCATTGTTTTACGTCTTAGAAGACCTTTGAACCGTAGTAAACTTGTCATAGGCTTAACCTCCTTTACTAAGAATATAAATTATTTTATACTAAAATCATGAAAAAATGATGAAAACTGTAAAAGTTAGGTATGTAAATGTTTACATCCACCAATATATTTAATGTGTCATATATCATTCATAATTTAGTAAACTAAGATTTATAATATGTGAAGGAGGTTTTATTATGAAAAAAATATTAGCGTTATCTTCTATCGTAGCTTTGGGGTCTTTGGTAAGCTCGTGTGCTGGTACGGATATACAAGGGTTAGAATCAAGCGGTTTACTTTATCCACATTCACAATCTAAATACATCATGGGAGCACCTGCAAAAGTCTACAATCCAAGTTCAAGTAAAAATCAAGAAGCCTTGGCATCAAAACCAACCTCTGTAAATCCAAAAGCTATAAATACCAACGTAAAGACAAAAGCATCTTCTACTCATTTAAAAAGAGAAATCGCTATTATACATGCTCCATACAGAAGGGTATTCCAAGAGCTTATAAAATTTTGTTCTTTAAACAACTATCATATCCTAAAGCAAAGTTATAAAGAAGGGCTTATAAAATGTGATATCACTACAAACACAGCTCAGTTTTACGAAAATCAAACCCCAAAAGAAGTGTCTAGGTTTGTAGTCAATGCACCTTCTTTAGGTGGTTTAGCTGCTTGGACACTCACTATGGATATGTTTATAACACCTGGTACCAACGACAAAACCATGATAGAGTTTGTGCCAAAATACTACGCTGTTAGTATGAATTCCAAAGGCAAGCTTATCTTAATTTCAAACGGCTATTTTGAAAACAGCGCTATAAGCTTTATAAACCATGATTTAAAAGAATTTCCTTAAATTTTTAGCTTTTAAGAGAAACAAGCTAACATTATATATTGTGCTATACTATTAACACCTTGGAAGCGAATCTTATTGTTGACGAGTCTAAAACAAAGAAAGATATATTAAAAGCTGTCCTTGGTGTTGCTACGCCTGTTATTATTTCAAATTTGCTTTATACCATTGAAACGCTTGTATCACTTCTTTTGGTATCACATCTTGGTAAAAGTGCCATAGCTGGTGTTGGTTATTCAATATCGATGATGTGGTTTGTTTATTCGTTGATGGCTCTTACTTACAACGGAACCTCTATCATGGTATCCCATAGAGTTGGGGCTGGTAAACCGTTTTTTGATGTGTTTTTAAGCGGTATGGTTTTATCGCTTTTGCTATCTATACCAATTGCCATGTTTGGCACAAAACTAATACCAGAGCTTATGCTTTTGTTTGGAGCCAAAAAAGATATAGCAAATATAGCAAAAATATATTTAAAACCTATTTTTTTAGCAGCTTTTATACAGTTTGCCACAGAAGTGTTTTACGCTACATACAGCGGTATAGGTCAGACTAAATTTCCCTTTAAAGTATCCGTGGTGATGAATATAACCAATATAATAAGCTCTTACGTATTAATAAACGGTAAACTTGGTTTTAAGGCTTTTGGCATAGAAGGAGCAGCTTTTGGTATTGTGATATCAGAAGTTGTTGGATTTTTGATTTATGCTTATGTACTTTTTGTTAGAAAACCCTTTGGTGAGCTTTCTTTTAAAAGCCTAAAAACTATATTAGAGATGTTGAAACTTGGTATCCCCGTGACGATAGATAGAGGGCTTACGAGCTTATCTTTTAACCTTTTTGTAGGTTTTGTGGCAAGGTTTGGCAATACCATTTTGGCGGCTTATCAAATAGGGCTTAGGTTAGAAAGCATCTCTTTTATGATAGGGTATGCTCTTAGCATATCTGCAAGCGTTTTAACGGGGCAAAACTTCGGTGCTGGCAATGTAAAGGGAGCTTTTAAAGGAGCCAAGGTTATTGCAAACTTTAGCGCTTTGGCGATGAGTGTTGTAGGGATTTTAGTGATTATTTTATCAAAGTATATGGCGATGATTTTTACAAGCGATAAAAATATAATACATTATGCCGAAATATATCTTGTTATGGTGGGTCTAACGCAAGCGTTTTTGTCTTATAGTTTTGTTTTATCTGGGGCTATAAAGGGTTTTGGAAAAACTCACATACCTATGATTATAAACATCCTATCTTTTTGGATTTTTAGAATAATACCTATCTTTGTTATGCTAAAATATATTTTTAATCCTTACATACCGTGGATATTTATGAGTGTGGAAACCGTAGCAAGGGCTGTTTCTTTTTTAGCGATATTTAAATATTTGGAGAAAACCAGTGGATAGCATGGCAAATATAAATTCCGAGTTGATAAAATTAAGACAGATAGTGGAAGAACAAAAAAAGACTATAGAGCAAAAAGACCAAAACATAGAAACTTTAGATAGAGAGCTTGTCAAATGCAAGACTGAATATGAGCTTTTAGAAAAAAGAAACAAGGAGATAAGACAAGAGCTTGACAATATAATGAAGATAGTGGAAGATGTAAAAGCCATGATAGAATCCAAAGACCAATACATTAAGACTTTAGAGGAAGAAAAGAAAAGACTTACGATGCTAAATATAGGCTTATTTATAGCGGCACTTATTTTGATAGCTATTGTTATAGTGTTTTCTTTAAAATCATGAAAACGCTAATAGTGGTGCCTGCTCGTTTAAAATCCACAAGATTAAAATATAAACCTTTGATAAACATATGCGGTAAGCCCATCATAAGATGGGTTGTTGAGAATCTCAAAAAAACAGGTTTTGATATACTACTTACCTCTGACAGCGAAGAAGTTTACAAAGAAGTCAAAGATTTAGATGTAGCTTTTGTTAAAACAAAAGAAGAACTTCCTTCTGGTAGCGATAGAGTATATGAAGCTTCTAAGGATTTTGATGTAGATTTTATCGTAAATCATCAAGGAGATGAAATATTTTCTTATAAAGAAGATATAGAAAACCTTGTTAAAAGCCTACAAAACGCTTACGTGTCAAGTTTATATACAAACCTTGATAAAGACTCACCCCATAATGTAAAAGTAGTGCTCGACAAAGATTCAAACGCTATTTATTTTTCCCGCTCTTTAATACCTTACAAAAGAAATCACGTAAATTCTATATACCCTCTAAAACACATAGGTATTTACGCTTTTAGAAAAAGTATACTAGAAACTTTTATAAAACTTCCTCAAAGCATTTTAGAAGAAACAGAGGGCTTAGAACAGCTTAGACTTTTGGAAAATGGTATACCTATAAGGATGGTTTATACAAAAAATTTTTATCACGGGATTGATGTAGAAGAGGATATAGAGCTTGTAAAGGAGATGTTATGCAAAACTATATAATATGGGGAAGAAACCCTGTGATGGAAGCTCTTTCGTCTGGTCAATCCATGGAGAAAATACTGATAGCTCATGATTCAAAAGCGCCCAAAGAACTTTTGGAGCTTGCCAAAGAAAAAGGTATAAAAGTCCAAATAGCCCCAAGGCAAAAGTTAGAAGAACTTTCAAATACAAAAAAGACCCAAGGGGTGATAGCGATACTAAGCCCTATCACGTATGTGGATGAAGAGGAGCTTTTTAGGAAAACCATTAAAGAAAAAGGCTTTTTTGTAGTTTTAGACCACATCACAGACCCTCAAAACGTGGGTTCTATAGCAAGAAGCGTAGAGGTATTTGGTGGTATAGGGATTTTGATACCAAAAGATAGAAGCGCCCCCATAAATCCTACCGTAGTAAAATCTTCTTCAGGGGCTATTTTTCATCTTAAAATCTCAAAAACCCCAAGTATAAGTAAAGCCCTAAGGCGTTTTAAAGAGCTAGGTGGATGGGTATACAGTCTTGAAAAGGGTGGGAAGGATATCCAAGAGGTAGATTTTGTTTATCCTATGTGTATAGTGCTTGGTTCTGAAGGAGAAGGTGTATCAAAAAGCGTTTTGGATATTTCTGATTTAAAAGTATCTATACCCATGAGAGGTAAAGTAACATCTCTTAATGTGAGTGCAGCCGGGGCTGTATGTCTATGGGAAATTTATAAGCGTCAAGCAAATGATGGAATATCAAAGAAATAATATCCAAGGTAACTTCTTAGATAACTTTCCAAAGCGCTTATAGGAGCTAAGTTTTGCGGAGCTCTTTGCTCATACAACGGACTTGAGGCAAACCTTTGTAGGATAGTGCAAACGGTGTTGGCCAAAGAAGATGCTTCTTTTATGCTCATATTTGCAAGGGTTTCAATCCTAACAAGGCCTGTAATATCGTTGTTTAAAGTCGTGTACCAAGTGTAGTAAAAGTTCCTCTGGTCTTGGCTTGTGTAGTGTATTATAGGTGTTCTTTGAAAGGCTTTTATTTCGTATAAAAGCTCAAGATTTTTTGGGCTAACAAAGTATTTTCTGTGGGATTTTATAATACCAAACACCCACTTATCTTCTAACCCTAAAAATGTAATAGGTAAAGAGCCATCCCACATTATAAATTTAGTTGGAGAAGTTTTTGCATAATCTACCAGGCTTTCATGCTCAAGCTGTTTCAACAAAGCAAGGTGGTCTTTATCTTTTGATGTTATCTCATATTTGATATGTTTTACAACGGTATACTTTTTTGATATATCTTTATCTGGTATTGCTATATTTTTTGTTTTTATGCTTTTAAAAGCTTCAAAACTATTGTAAACGCCTAGCTTCATCTCGCATACGCCGCTTGCTAAGCTAAAAAGTCTCAACCTAGCTTTGTCTTCTTTATAAAACATCTCGCTGTCAAGCCTTACTATACCATCAAGAAAAGCTATTTCCTCTGGTATGCTCACATCTTTAATATCTATGAGAGCCCAATGGGATGTTCCTACCTCTATGTATTCGTCCAGACCTTGGACTGTTTCTTCCCATTGGTTTTCGTTTATTTTATCGCTGTCCCAGTATGAGTTTATAGCATCTGTCATAGCTTAAACTTGTTTATGAATTGTTTTGAGCTATCTACTATATTTTTTACAACTTCTGATTTGCTCTTTATATTTAAAATCTTAGACGTATTCTTTTCTGAAGAATCCTTTATATTAAATATAGCGTTTACTATTGCGTTCAAAGCTACATTTTGTTGTTCTATAGCTTTTGCTATCTGGCTTATAAGAATAGACATAGTTTCAAAACCAGTTATTATAGTTTTAAATTCTTCCGTAGATTCTTGTGTAGCTTTTACGGTATCTTCTATAGCCTTTATAACTTCGTTTACCATACCACTTATTTCGGAAGCGGCTTCTTGAGTGTTGTTTGCTAGTTTCCTCACTTCATCGGCTACCACTGCAAACCCTCTTCCTTGCTCACCAGCGCGAGCTGCTTCTATGGCGGCATTTAATGCAAGTAGATTTGTTTGTTCTGATATATCTATTATTTTTTCTATAAATTCAGATATCCTTTTACCAGAATACATAATTTTTGAAGAAGCTTGACCTAAAGCCTCCATCTTATCTTTGCTAGAAGCTATGGAATCGTTCATAGATTTTGTAGAGTTATCAAGTTTTTCTGTGCTATTTGATATATCCTTTAAAGTAGCTGAAAACTCTTCTATCATAGAAGATATGGCGTTAATTTCTTCATTTTGCAATGATATATTCTCCGTGATATCTTTTATATCCTTTTCAAAGGAATCTATGTGCTCGGCTATTTTGTTAAAGTTGTCTACAGATGTTTTAAGGCTTTTAGAGAGTTCATCCATAGCTGTATTTAGATTGTTTTTTATGTTGTCAAATTCACCAGAAAAGTTTGAAGATACCCTATATCTTAAATCTTCTTGGGATAGAGATTTCGCCAAGTTGAAAAGCTCATCAAAAATAGTTTTTAATACATCTGCCAAGTTTCTATAAGAAGATACAATGTTTCCTATTTCATCCTTAAAGTTTACGCTTTTTAAAGCCTCAAGAGCTCCAGAAGAATCAGAGAAGTCGCCTTTTGATAGATGAGTTATAGAAGTTTCTATTTTTGAGAAAGTAGAAGTGTATTTTGAGAAAAATCTGCTCATTACAAGAAACACTACGACTATTACAAATAAGTAAAATATAGATATACCAATAGACATAAGTATGCCAAGATTTCTAAACTTATTTAGGTTGAGCTTTAACGTCAAAGCTCCTAATACTGTACCCTCTTTGACCTGATGACATTGCAAACAGTTTATGCCTTTGTAAGGCTTAGCTATATAAGGTATTGTTATTCTAAAGGAGGCGTTTTTTAGATTTTCGTTAAACACGTATATAGGTTTGCCAGTTTCTAAAACTTTGTAATCTATTGTGTCTCTTGGGTTTTCATTTTTAAAACCAGGTCCAAACTGCTTATCTACCGCTTCACCTCTTATTACATAAACATCTTTAATGCCCTTTATATACTTTACTTCTTTTAGTATAAACTCTCTGGTGGCCATAGTACCGTTTACCATATCTGAATTTAGCCCTATCCTTACGGTATTGGCAGCTATGTAAGCGGTTTGCTTGGCGCTTTTTATAGCTAAAACCCTAGTGTTGTAGAGTATGGCTATAGTACTTACTATCCATAGGAAAAAAAGTGCCAACAGTATTCTTATGTTTACTTTAGTTTTAAATTTCATAACGATATTTTACATTAGAAATTTGATTATTGTCAATGATAATACACAAGCTTACACATTACCTTAGAAAATCCAATATCATATTTTGAAGATTTTGCTCTTTTTGGCAAAGTAAGCATAGGTGTTGGTTTTCATCTTTTGCATAGAATGTTTTCCCGCAATGCTCGCAAGTTTTTATATCTGATTTGGAAACATGTTCATAGTTGTCGTTGTATTTTGATGGTGTTATACCCTTTTTTAAGGTGAGAGGTTTTAAAGGATTGCTTATAGCACAAGCATATTCACATAGGCCACAGGCTATACAAAGCCCGTGAGAAAATTTTAAACCTTCTTCTAATTTTATAGCCCCTTGGGGACATATAGAAGCGCAAGCTCCACATAGATTACACTCTTTTGAAATTTCTACATAGCCAAATTTACCTTCAAAAGGGATTGTATTAGCACATAATTTTTCAGTATTTTTAGGTTTAAAATTTTGCTTTTCTTGGTTTTTAAACTGAGTATATCTAAACTTAGGCTCATAAATACCTTCTACAACAGCAGGAATATGTTCTAGCCTAAATATTTTTGATAAGTATTTTGCTTTTGATATGAAATGTTTAATATCTTTTGAGAATACATAAGCGCAATTTTCACATGGACTTATGTCTATGTATAGTTTTTTTGAGGAGGATATGTTTAGTATATCTTTTTCATTTAGATTTAGAATGCATGGCAATACAACCTCAGCTTTGTTTGATTTTATACAGCCTATGCATATTTGCTCTTTTTCCAAGTTTTTTATAGGACTAACATAGTCTATATTTATTTTTATAGCATCTGTGGGACAAATAAAAGAGCATGCACCGCAGAGGGTGCATTTAGAGGCTTCTATGGAAGGGCTTTCTAAATCTATAGCGTTGGTGGGGCATATGTTTTTACAAAGCTCACACTCTTCTTTTTGCTTTATTGTGTTTATACATCTTTTATCATCAAAATATATAGGAAACTTTACCTCTAAAAGCTCAAAAACGTTTACCATGGGTATGTGTAATATCCAAACTTTAAGATGTAAAATCTAAGTAAAAACCCACCCATAAGAACCAAAAGTGATGCAAGTATCACCATGGATTTTGAATGTTTTTTGATGGCGTATATTTCAAGTATGAAAGGTGTTATAAGCCCAAGTATTACAAAAAATCCCATGAATCCAATAGATGAAAGCATTTTGGAAATTATATATTTACCAGCAGCGCTTGATATAAAAAGATAGTTAAAGAAAGCAGATATTATGATGATTTCTAAAGCGAGTAAGGCTATATCAAGCTTTTCGTTTTCATGAGCTATGTGAGAAGGTGATACTAGCATAAAATACGCTGTAGCGGTGGATAGAGCGGATACCATGAAAAGAATAGGTAATCCAGGGTTTGACCAAAGAGGTATAGCTGGGGCGGTAGAAAGAAGTAAACCAGTGTAGACAGCGGTTAAAAGCCCCATCAAACCGCTTATAAACCCAAGAACGTTTTGAGTTGAAGTTTTTAGGCTTTTAAAAATATGAGAAAAAGGAAAATTTATAGAAGAAGATATCAAAGAAAGCCCCCATATAGCACCGGTGATAGAGTATGTGAGTATAAAAGAAGCACCCCAAAATATCCAGCTAGTGGGATGGGTCCATACAAAAAATGCAAACCAAGGTTTTAGCATATGTATAAGCAAAAATATACCACCAAAGTTCACAAGCCCAATACCAAGAAGCGTAGATAGACCAAAAAGTACTGGATGATTTTCTTTTTTGATAAGATAAAAATATGAGGATATGGCGCCGATAGCACCGCCAAGACCGCCTAAAAATAGGTAAACAGCTATCATCCATCCCCATGCGGTTTGATGTACAAAGTGTTGGTAGTTTCCAAAGTACATGGTAAGTCCGTCCATATACACCTCCTTAAATAGTTTTTTTGTAAGGTGGCTCGTCTAAACGATGAGATACCACACCTACTGGTGTTTCTTTAGATGTTACATAAAATACCTTTGGTTCTGTGCCAAGCTGTGGGCTTAGAGGTTGAGCTTTTCCTTCCAATACAAGCCTTGATACGTAAGAATCTACATTTAAATCCCCAAACATTCTGCAATTGGTAGGACAGGTTTCTACGCAAGCGGGCTCTAAACCTTCTTTTAGTCTATGATAACACCATGTGCATTTATCTATGTGAGGTGTGGTGTGTCTTGCTTCTTCGCCGTAGAGTTTTTCGCACTCTTCCACGTCATCAGACTCGTAAGGATACCTTGCTCCATAAGGACAAGCTATGACACAAGCCTCACAACCTATGCACCTTTCATGGTTTACAAGGACTATACCTTCCTCAGTTTTGTAAGTAGCCCCAGTGGGACATGCGTAATAGCAAGGAGTATTTTGACACTGCATGCAAAGATGTGGAAAAAATACGCGTTTTACCTCTGGAAATTCTCCTATTTCTAACTGTTCTACTTTTGTTCTCCATTTGTTGGACCAATAAGGTGTTTGATTTTCCTGAGCACAAGCTGCCATACAGGCGTTGCATCCCACACAAGAGTTTAAATCCACCACAAAAACCCATCTTGGTATAACCTTTTCCATAAAAGCCTCCTACTTTTTTAAGCTTTTATTACCTTTACGGTAAATTCATTTGCCCTGTACCCACCTATTACCGGCTCTGGTCTATAAGGTATGAGGTCATTTAAAGGAGTGCCTAAATCTTTTCCGTAAGAGAGCTTTGAAGATTTTGCCCCAAAAGCTGCTGGGATAAATATCGTATCTGGGCGAATGAGTTTTGTAAGGTGAGCTTTGCCTTTTACTTTGAGATTTGGGTACATGGCATTTATAATAAGGATTTCATCTCCTTCTTTTATACCTAGTTTTTTGGCTTTTGCCTCGTTTATCCAAATCCCATAATACACTCCTTCTCTCCATTTTCCTATGCTTACAAGTATAGGATTGTCAACGGTAGCGGCACAAGTATGAGATTGTATTGGAACTTTGCCGTGGGTGATGAAAAACTCGTTTTCTTCAAGGACTATGTTTTCTGGGGATATGTTATTGCCTTTCCATTTTGGTGGAATGTAGGCTATAAGCGGGTCGTAGTTTGGTTTGTATCCAAACATGTTTTGAAGAGTAGCAAATATGTTTGAATATATCTCCATACGTCCTGATGGAGTAGGTACCGGTTGATGCCAAGGCACAGAGTATTTTGCCATGAGCTCTTCTCTATCCATAACGTTTATAATACCTTTTTCGGATATTTCTTTATCTAGTTCTTCCACAGATTTTGAGATGCCTTTATACTCTTTTAGCTCTCCTGCTACCATCCTAAGTTGAAGTTCTCTTATAGCTGGAATGATGGTGCCGTTTTTGTTCCAAGATTCTTGGCATTTTTGATTTAGCTCTTGTTTGTTCCATTTCCAGTATTGATATATATCTGCCATTGTATCAAGCCATGGAATATTCATAGCTTTTGAGAGCATGTACATAAAATCAAGAGCATGCATTTCATCTCCGTCTTTTGGCATTGCCGCTTCTCTGGTACCAAAAGAATAATCGTGAGATGTGTTTATGTCAAATACGATATCTTTTTTAAGAAGGTATGGAATGTCTGGGAATATTACATCTGCATAAAGCATGGTATCTGATGGCATTGTATCAAAACCCACCACAAAAGTGTTTGATAAAAATTCTTTCCAGCGCTCAGACTCCACATCTCCTCTTACTAAGTTTAAAGCATATACAAATACCGCTTTTATCTTGTAGGGTTTTCCATTCCAACTTACTTCCCCTTTTGTGGATTCGTAAAAACCGTTGTCTGTTATAAAAGGAAATACCGTAGCTTCTTTACCCTTTGATAGTTGGTTTTGTAAGTAAGCCCATTGTACACAAGGAAATCCATGTGTCCAGGCTTTTGGATTGAAAAAGTATTTAAATCCCACATCTAAAACTCTCAGAATACCAGGTATATCTACATCCGGATAGCCTTTTACGGGTATGGTGATTTTATTGCCGTTTTTCTTTGTAAACTCAAAAAAGTCTTTTATGAGCATCTTGTAAGACCCACCGGTGACCCAAGTGCCGGGTTTGTCGTATCCGCTGGTGATGGCCTGAATGATGGCTAAGGTTTTTCTAAGTTGGATGGTGTTTTCATACCTTGAATCGTAAATCCCTGGTTCTATGATAGCTGGTTTGGATAGAGCAAACTCGGTGGCTATGCGCTCTATGGTGCTTGCGGGCACATCGCATATCTTAGAAGCCCACTCCGGCGTATAAGAGTTTGTGTATTCTATGAGATATTCAAAAACAGTTTTTACATTTTTGCCATTTACGTTTAAATTGTTTGTAAAAAGTGCCGGTTTTAGGTTTTTATTATCTTTCGATACTTTGTTTGTATTGTAAAAGCCGTATACTTTTTGAACGGAGTTTGAAGCCTCGTCATAGACATACCAGGCTTCCACAGCCCCGTCTTTATCTATGTCTGATAGGAGTTGTAGGTTTCCTTTTTCATCTTTAAAAGCCAAAAACGGTGCGTTGGTAAAATATCTCAACGTCTTTTCATCGTATAGAGGTTTGCCATTTACTTTTTTATTTAATATAACATGAAGCATAGCTAGTGCAAAGGCGTTGTCTGTACCAGGTCTTATTGGTATCCACTCGTCTGCTTTTGCTGCAAGCTCCGATGCTCTTGGGTCTAACACCACCACCTTGGCACCGTTTTTAACCCCAGCCCCAAATCTGTGAGCTCTTCCTGTGGATATACCAGCCAAAGAGCCGTTGCTTCTTACTGCCAATATATACCTTGCTCTATCGTAATCACACACCACTTCGTCGTGGGTGTTGTAGTTGCCAAATACCGTATGAAGTCCCAAATGCTCCGAACCAACGCAGTGTTGTATAGGAGAACCAAAAAGCGTAGGTATCTGAGCTCCCACCACAAAAGGTAAAAGATATGTACCATAAAAAGCACATCCTTGCCACCCACCCATCAAAGCCATCTCGTAGGGTTTGACATCTTTTAGTTTATTCATCATATAGTTAAAAGCTTCTTGCCAAGAGGCTTCTTTAAACTTCCATTCGCCTTTTTTAGAGCCTTCTATTCTTATAAGGGGTTTTTTAATGCGGTCTTTATCGTAGATATAGGATATGCCGCTTTGACCTCTGGCACAAGCTACTCCTCTGTTGTAAGGATGGTGGATGTTGCCCTCTATTTTCATAAGCCTATTGGGTTTGCCGTTTACATAAGCAACCCTTACTTTTATGCCGCAGGTGTTTGCACAGAAGTTGCATATGTTTGGTTTGTATAGGTATTTAATATTTTTTGTTTGTATAGCCTTAGCTTGTTCTGGGGTTAGTATTTTTTTGCCAATTAAAGTTGCAGTACCAGCTGCAGCCATTCCTTTCAAAAATCCTCGCCTTGTTAGATTCATAACAAAACCTCCAAGTAAATACTAACTACTACTATTATAATGACATTAATTTGTATAAAAGTCAATATATTTATTTAAAAATAACGACAAGAAAAAAATTTTATGAAAATTTTATATCTTTACAACAAAAGTATATCTTCTTCTATTATAGGATGCACAAAACCTTTCAAAGAAGACTTATATCTTATTAAATCTCTTACTATCGTGGAGCTTATGTGTATGTACTCTTGGCTTGGCATCATAAATAGCGTTTCAAGACCGCCCAATATGTAATTGCTCATAGATATTTGAAGCTCATACTCAAAATCTGTGAAAAGCCTTACACCCCTTATAACAAGGTTTATATGTTTAGATTTTGCGTATTCTACAAGGGTGGTATCAAAAACTTCTATGTGTACGTTGTTTAAGTTTTCAGCTTTTATTATTTTATCAAATAAATCTTTCCTTAAATCGGCATCAAACATAGGATTCTTGTGAGGATTTCTCGCTATTGCTATAAATACGTTGTCAAATATCGCAGAGGCTCTTTTTACTATATCTAAATGTCCTAAATGGGGTGGGTCAAAGGTGCCTGGATATATAACCTGACTCAACTATCTAAAAGCTCCCTTATTAAAGTGGCAGGCTTTACTTCTTTGGGGCATACGTTGTTACATTTGTTACAAGAAAGACAGTGCAATATCAAACTCTCTTTTGCTTCTAAAAGCCTGATACTATGCTCTTTGTCCCTTGGGTCTACGAAAAGCTTGTATAGTTTTGCAAAAAACAAAGGTCCTGCATAGTCTCTGTCTAAAACCTCTGGACAAAAACTTTGGCAAGCATAGCACAATATACAATCCGAAGCTTCTTCTATTTTTTTACTTAGCTCTTGCTCTATGGATATATTTTCTGGTAGTGGGTCTATCCAAATTTTGTAAGTTTTTATACGCTTTGTCATAATAGACGTATCCACTACCAAATCTTTTATAACTTCTGCATTGTTTAGGGGTTCTAAAACAACTGGCTTTTCATCTAAGACGTAAGGTAGGGCTTGCTCTTTGCAAACAAGCTTTGGAAATCCATTTACATTCAAAGCGCATGTCCCACATATACCGGCTCTACAAAACTGCCTATAGGACAAAGAAGGGTCTATATATTCTTTTATATAGTTTAAAGCATCCAACAGAGTCATGCCTTCTTTGTATGGTATTTCGAAGGTTTCAAAAGTATCTTGTCTTTTTATCTTTAACGTTAGCTTCATCTATCCAAATAAGTGTTTACAATGTATTCTCTTCTCATTACGTTTGTTTGGACAAGTTCCCAAAGCACGTCGAGCCTTTTAAACCAATAGTTATTTATGGGCTTTTTAGACGCTAAGACTATACCAAACTGGCCATGGAGTCCAAAAGCGTTAAAAATTGGTTTCATATAATTATAAATATATGTCTCCATACCTGCTGGGTTTATGTTCATTTGTTGGTTATTGCCGGTATTTAATGTCAAAACTGGTGGCGGGCCCATTATTTGTACTATATCCCCCGGAAACAGTGGTGTGGCGTTGGCGTAGGTATAACTAAATCCGGCTTTTCTAAGCGCTATCTCTAAACCTCTTACGCTCACTCTATTTATAGTATATTGATAATCGCCATCTTCAATAGACCAATCTAAACCCTTTCTAACTTTTATATAAGGCCTATCCTTGTTTGGAAATGTGAATATGGCAATACCGTTTTCTTCCAATATATCTTTTACTGACTCGAAAAACTCGTATGGATATTCCAAGCCCCCGATTATGTTTTCTAAAATCACAATACTAAACGTTCCCCATCTGTCTTTTAGGCTTTTAATATAGTTGTGGTCTAATGTTTTGGCTATATCTAACTTCATATCGCCCAACGCTTTTTTTACTTTTTCAGCCTGTTCTTTGGAACGCTCTACTCCGTAGATTTCTAAACCTAATATTTCGTTTGCCACAGCTAAGAGCTTACCGCTGTTAAAGCCTATATCAAGCATTTTTTTGTTTTTCAAGCTTGGTTCTATATCAATGAGCGTTCTTAAAGCTGGGTAAGTATATATGGTAAATATGTTTGTGATGCCTAATTTTTCTTTGTTGTCAACACTGTCTAAGTTCTCTATATCTTTTGTATCATAAAAGGATTTTAACTGCTCTTTGTTAAGTATGTCGTCCAAAGTTTTTTGGGCTTTTCTTGGCAAAGAGAATATAGAACCACAAACGCTACACTCCCATAGTCTGTATCCCCAGGATTTTTCTACCTCTTCAAAGTATATATTGGATTCTTTGCAGACTGGACACTCAGTGGGTATGTCTTTGTCAGGATTTTGTATGTAATGTACGATGGTGTTAAACTTTGAAACCACTTCATCTATGTCTATATTATCAAAGCATGGGCTGTAAAATTTTTGTTTTATTTGGGCCTCTTGGCATGGACCTGCTACAGCGTGCATAATACAAGGAGCCGAACATGTATTGCCTAAATATTTAGCATAAACAGGTTGTGATGTAGTATAGCTCATTTTTGGAAAATGCTGTGCTTCTGGTGCTACACCGCCTGATATTACAACGCATGGTTTTTTAAGGGCTGCTGCTATATGAGGTACCACTGTATCCGCTGATATGACACCGTCTACTTCCTGAATCAAAGCCACCAAGTATTGAGGCTTTTCCATGTAAGGCGATAGGTTCTCTACATCCATCATATAAAGCTCTTTTGATATATCAACAGCCGGAGCTTCCCATTTTGGATGGGCAGTTACAAACACGTAATCATCTTTCATCTTATCTATAACTTTTGCTACAAGGTAAGGTGGTAAGCTTCTGTGTATAGAAGAAGCTACCATGTGTGCCATCATTATCTTTTTGCCAGGATTTTCATCTCTTATCTTTTGGATAATGGGCTTCATATATTCCATGGCTTCTGGTTGAGGTACTACTACTGGGTCTTTATCTTTTATGTCAAACTGCCGTAGCTTTGCAGCCCAAAAGTCTACCAAGTTCATGTAGTTGTAGAAGTAAGAGCCAACGTACTCGTAACAATCGGCATAATAATCTACTTCCTTGAATCTTGTATAAGGTACAGGTGTATATATAAACTCATCTACATAAGGGTTGCCCTCTAAGAGATTGTAACCTGGCCTTGTTTCCATTATTATGTAGCTTTTAGGATATTTAGTTTTGAGATGTTTTAAAATAGGTGTAAACATTAGAGAGTCACCGAGGGCAAATAGGTTAAGTATTAAAAGGCTTTTATCGTTTAAATCCTCACCGTAATATTCTTTTGGAAGTTCTGATACTTTTGTCTGTTCGTAGTTGTCCCTTGGAAGCTGAGCCATCAAGTCTCTAGCTATCACATAACGGCTTTTTTCCATGAAGGTATGAAAATCAGCACCACCAGCGTATGGCTGTTTAAAGGTTCTTTTTACCCTTATTATCTCCATGTCAACCCATCCTCTTTAAATATCTTATAAATTCTACATTCATCAAGGAAGATGCCACATTGTATATAACTGGTGTTACCCCTCTTCTAGTTAGATCGTAAAGCTTTTCCGGAGATATGCCAAGAAGTACACCTGGGTCCGGCATCACTGCTCCTTCTATTAGAAATTTTTCGTCGTTGTCTATTTTAAGCTCCAAGTCCGTTTGTCTTAGGATTTTGAGGTCATGCATTTCTTTTATAAGGTTTGCGGCTATCTCAAAATCTTGATAAAAACTGATAGCCATTTGAGCTATTCTTTGAAGATGTTGTGTATCTTCCCCTAATACGTTTATAAATTCTATATCCTCGCATTCAGTAGCCTCTTCTGGCATCTTATCGTAAAATACAACGATGTTGTTTGTGGACCTGTCCCTTATGGCACCAAAAGGATAAAAATCAAGCACTTTGGGTTTATGGTCTATCTTCCATTTACCGTCTTTGGTAAGGTAATGGTTTTCATCACCTCCTAACACTGCAAAAGCAGCAAATACTCCCTCGTGGTGAGCAAACACGATAGGATAAAGGGCTGCCAAATAAACTAGCTCAGACATGCCAACCGGAACTATTGTAAAATCTCTGCTAAAAGAGTAGTTTTTTGGCATGCATATCTCTAGTGGTTTGTCCTCCGCCTTGTTTATAACTTTCGGATAGTTGTATATACCTAACATGCCAAATATTATAACATATAATAAAGCTTTTAATTTATATCTCTATGTGAAGGATTGTAGATGTTATAATAATTACCATCATGTTTAGGGAAAAATTTAGGAAATTTCATTTTATAGGCATTGGTGGTATCGGGATGAGTGGTATAGCCAAAATACTTATTGATATGGGTTATGAGGTATCTGGGTCTGATGTGAGAGAAAACGATGTTATAGAGGAGTTGAGAGGAAAAGGTGCTGAAATATACATAGGTCATGATCCTAAAAACGTTATTGGGAAAGAGGTAGTGGTATATTCTTCGGCTATATCCAATGCCAATGAGGAGCTCTTAAAAGCCAAGGAACTTGGTCTTCCTGTGATATCAAGAGGAGATATGCTTGCAGACCTTTTTAGAATGAAGGAAGGTATAGCCATATCTGGCTCTCATGGTAAGACTACCACAACATCCATGATATCCCACATATCACATGTGGCTGGTTTGGACCCCACTGTATTGATAGGTGGCATATTGCAAACATTTGGTTCAAACGCTGTGCTTGGGCGAAGTGAGATTTTGATATCAGAAGCTGATGAATCGGATGGTTCTTTTTTAAAACTAAACTCTGTTATCAACGTGGTAACAAATATAGACAAAGAACACATTGGATATTACAAAGATTATGAAGATATAAAAGAGGCTTTTACACAATTTATAAACAACGTACCTTTCTACGGTGCATCTGTTATAAATATAGATGACGCTGGGGTAAAATCTATTGTCTCTAAAATCCATAAAAAGGTTTTAACCTATGGAATAGAGTCTGGGGATTTTCAGGCAAAAAACATAAGGGTATCGCAAATACCTACAGCTTTTGACGTATACTACAAGGGTATCAAATTAAACACGATAGAGCTTCATATACCAGGTATTCACAACGTCTACAATGCCCTTGGTGCGATAGCGGTTTCAACGCTCATGGAGATAGAGCAGCCTATTATAAGAGAAGCTTTAAAAAGTTTTAAAAATGCCAAAAGAAGAATAGAGTTTATAGGTGAAAAAAACGGAAATCTTATTTACGACGATTACGGACATCATCCTACAGAGATAAAAAGCGTATATGAGGCTTTGAAACTAAAGCACAGCGATAAAGACATAGTGGTGGTTTTCCAACCACATAGGTATTCTAGGACTTATTATCTCATAGATGAGTTTGTGGAGCTTTTTAAGAAGTTAGATAAAGTGTTTTTAATGGATATATATGGAGCTTCTGAGGAAAATACTTTTGGTATTTCTTCTTTGGACATGGTTGAAAAAGTATCCAAAAATGACTGTATTTACATCACTTCTAAAGAAGAGCTTTTTGATAGACTATCGTCTCTAAAGGATAGTGTTATTGTGTTTATGGGAGCGGGATCCATAGGAAAATGGTCTCATGAGTTTGTCAGCTCGTAAAATATCTTTTATTATACTCACAAAAAACGAAGAAAAAAATATAGGACGGGCTATAAACAGCATAAAAGATGTGGCGGATGAAATACTTGTAATAGACTCTGGTTCAGAAGATAAAACTGTGGAGATTGCCAAGTCTCTAGGTGTCAACGTAATATTCAACGAATGGACCGACTACCCTTTACAGGTAAATTTTGGTATATCAAAGACCAAAAACGATATTGTTTTTGTGCTAGATGCGGATGAAGAGCTTACTTTAGAGCTTAAAAACTCTTTGAAGGAGTTTCTCAATTCTTTTTACGAGGTAGGCATAGTAAAAAGAAGGACTTTTTATATGGGCGATTTTTTAAAACATGTATGGGGCGAAGAAAAGCTAATAAGGGTTTTTAAAAAAGATGTTTGTAAATATAGTGGTGAGCTACACGAAACAGTAGTATGTAGTAGCAATAAAACATATGAGCTAAATGGTTATATAAATCATTATTCTTTTAAAAGTCTAAAAGACCAGTTTGAAAGGACGTTAAAGTATGCGAAGATCAGCGCTGATATACTTTGCAAGAAAAACAAGCCTTTTCATTTTTACAACCTTATAATAAACCCGCTTTGGATATTCTTTAAATTTTTTATATTAAAAGCTGGATACAAAGAGGGTATAAAAGGACTTATAATAGCTTTTTCTGGTATGTTTTATGTATTTATGAAATACGCTTTTTTGTACGAGTGTTATAAATCAAAAGAGAAAGAGCTTTGGAAATAGTTATCTTTGCAATATGTTTTTCACTATACCTATTATAGATTTGTTTTGCTCTTCGTTTTCTGATTTTCTTAGTTCTTCTATTAGTTTTTGTTGTCTTTTTGACAGTTGTTTTGGTATTTGGATTTTAATGTGAAAGATAAGGTTGCCGTTGTGAAAGCCAAGCCCAGGCAATACTTTTTGAGAGCCGCACTCGGCACCTGGTTGTATAAAAACATCCAAATCTTTCCCATCTATCCATTTAAACTTGATGTTTGCTCCTAAGACGGCATCTGCATAGCTAATAGGGAGTTCAACATGTATGTCGTTACCAACTTTTTTGTAAATCTCATGCTCCTGAATAAACACCCTTAGATATAGATCGCCTGGTTCTCTATTACCAAAACCAGCATGTCCTTTACCAACTACTTTTAGTATATCGCCATCGTTGGTCTGAGGTGGTATTTGGACTATTAGCTTCGATTTTTTAGCTATTCTTTTCCTACCAAGACATGTACTGCACGTGTTTTTAATGATGTATCCTTTTCCTCTACAAACCGAGCAAGGCCTTGGAAAAGAAAATATGCCGCTTACCCTTTTCCCTGTTCCTTCACAAGCCTCACATTTTACTTTGTCTGGTTCTCCTATATAACCTTTTGCATTGCATTCTGGACAAGGTATCCATTTTTCGTATTCTATCTCCTTTGAGGTGCCAAGGTAAGCCTCTTCTATACTAAGAAACAGTTTTAGCCTTATATCCTCACCTTTTTTAGGCTTTTGTTCTTTTTCACCGTTAAATATAGAGTTTATAAATTCTTGGATATATTCTGTAAAGTTTCTTATTTTATTTTCATCTGGGTTTATAAGAAGATTGTCGTATTCTTCTCTTTTTTCTTTATCGCTTAGAACACTATAGGCTTCGTTAATCTCTTTAAAAAGCTCTTCGTAGTCTTTGTTTACATCAGGATGGTATTCTTTAGCAAGCTTTCTATAGGCTGCTTTTATCTCTTGTTCTGAGGCATCTTTTCTTATGCCTAATATAGCATAATAGTCTTTAAGCTTCGCCATTTATTTTATTGCCCTTTTCTTGGTTTAACAAGTTGGTTTGATGCTGGTCTTTTATTTCTTGCTCTACCGCTTTTTCTATAAATTTACCAAATCCAACACCACCAGCTTCGCTTAGCACCTTTGCGATATTTTGAAAAAACATATCCTGATAGGTATTTTCTTGAAAATCGTCAGAAGTGTTGAAAGTTTTATAGGCTTCTTTTAAAATCTCTTCTAAAAAAAATGCTTCAAACTGTTCTGAAGCTTTTTTTATCTTCTCTTTGTTGTTTAGGTGTGAAAATTCATTTGTGAAGTTATCTGGCGGAAGTAAGTAGTTTGGGTTGATATAGTTTGGTTTAAAATCTGACATAACCTACTCCTTTATTCTACCTCTACTTTTGCGTGGATGGCACCTTGAGCTGCCATAGCTTGTATGATATTAATTATATCTGTGGGTGTAGCACCTACGCTGTTCAAAGAGCTAACCAACTGTCTTAGTGTTGGAGCTTTTACAAAGAATATGCTGTATTTTTTACCCTTTTTCGTGGTTTTATTTGCTTGTTGGGGATTTGCTGGAGCTTGTCTTACTTCTACTGATATATTGCCAGAAGCCACAGCTACAGGAGATATCCTTATATCTCCCCCCATTACTATTGTGCCTGTTCTACTATCTATGATAATTTTAGAGGGGTTGTGGACATGGACGTTTAAATCGCCTATCATAGATAGAAAATCAACAGCGTTGTAAGGAGGTAACTTCACTCTTACTGTATCGCTGTCAATGGCTACTGCTGTTCCATATCCAAATTTATTGTTTATAGCGTCTTGTATAGCGTTGGCTGTATTAAAACTGGGATAGTTTAAGTATAAATCTATGTAATTTTTTGGCATAGTAAATGGTAAGCTTCTTTCTAAAGTTGCGCCATCCGGGATATATCCACTGTTTAAATTTTGATTTATAGCATTTCCTCCTGTAGATGGGACTATGATTTGCCCTTGGGCTAGGGCATAAACTCTACCATCTGGTCCTTTTAAAGGAGTCATCAAAAGCACACCACCTTGTAGGCTTTTAGCATCACCGATAGATGAAACCGTTACATTTAAAGGAGTGCCAGCTTTTGCATAGGGTGGGACTTTGGCAGTTACCATTACCGCAGCCACATTTTTAGTGGTCATTTGGTTGATTTGAGCTTGTGTAAAGTTTATACCCATTCTGGAAAGTACATTTACCAAAGAATCTACTGTAAATATAGTAGCTTTGCTATCGCCAGTTCCATTTAAACCACTTACTATGCCGTATCCTATCAATACGTTACTTCTGTTGCCTTCAAAGGTTACTATATCCCTTATACGTACTGCAAAAGATATGTTAATTAGTATTAAAAGCCATAATACCTTCTTCATAGAGATAAATTTATAAAAACAACTTTATAAGTCAATGTAAAAGGAGGCATAAGAGCCTCCAAAGTTTTTAGCTTTTACCAAGTTAAAAATATCTACCAGTGCTTGGATGCAATATATCGGGATATGCCCTTTCCATATCGTAATCAAATATCTGTTCTCTAATGCTACTCAAATCTGACTTGTTGGGTTGAAATGGAAAGCTTCTTAGGTTTGTGGGGGAGCTATCTCCAAATGGTCTATTGCAAGCTACTTCTGTAGTTTTACCTCTGCACCCTGCTGTCATGAAAGGCTTTCCACTGTAGAAAAGTTCTTCAAAGAGCTCTTTCTTTATACCAAAATCTATAACTTGACCTTTTTCGTTGAACTTCATATCTTCATATCTGCCGTATTCGTTGTCTATTATATACCTTGCCATTTGGACTCTTCTATATTGAGGGGCTGGACAAGGTTTTTCGTTTTCCATCAAAGAGCCTTCTTCTGGCCAGAAAGAGAATAAGTGTGTCCTAGCGCCTAAGTCTCTGACTTTTTGAATGCGCTCTATCATCTCTTGCTCTGTTTCGCCTAAGCCTACCACTAAATGACATCCTGCAAAGCCATCTCCCATTACTTCGGCTGACCATTCCAACACTTTCCAGAAGTAATCAAATTTGTGAGGGCTATTTAAAGGTTTACCTCTTATTTTTTCGAAAAGCTCTGGTGTTGCGCAATCAAGAGCTACCGTTACAGTATCTGCCCCTAATCTTTTGTAATCTTCTATATCTTGGTATCTTGTGCCAGTAGCGTTTATAAGGAGCGATACAAATATTTTGTCTCCTAGCTCATGTAACACCTTCTCCAAAACCACTTTGGTGTCTCTTATGGAACGAGGATGTGTTATTTGTGCTATACATAGCCTTTCCACGTGTCCAACTTCTTTTGCCCTTTCTAATATGTCGTCCAATTTTACCGTAGGCCATTCTACCCTTATAAAGTTTCTTTTAGAGAACTCTTCTTCTCTGGCTTTTTGTAATCCACAATAAGCACAATTGGCATGGCAACCAGAAGGATATGTAAGAAGAGTATTTATACAGCTTAGCTTTGCATTTCTATAAAATGTGCCTGGCACCAAACCAAGCGTCATAGCGGCGGCCATGCTTATTTCAAGGTATTCTGGACTTTCTTTTTGGGTGGTTAAGGCATCCAAAAGGACTTTGTTCATACAAAACCTCCTATATAATCTAACAATATAATTATAATGTTATAAGCCTTCTATAGATATAAGACTTTCTTATAGCAAAAGCAAAATACGTTAATCAAATAAGCCACTTAAGGAATCCTCTAAGCATATTTTGGTATTGTATCTATACTCATCTTTTTCGTAAGGAAAATCTTTTCTAAAATGACAGCCCCTGCTTTCTCTTCTCTTTAAAGCCCCTTGTAGTGTAGCGTAGGCGGAAAGACCGACGTCAAATATGATTTTATTTTTTTTGTTAGGTTTTGCCAATGCGCAGAGCTTTATAATATCCTTTATTTTTCTAATAGCATAAGAAAGACCCTCTTCATCTCTTTCAAGTCCTGCGTATTTCCACATGATATCTTTTATATTTTCAAAATACTCTTGGCAATCTATATCTTTTGTACTATTTCTTTGGTTTTTGGCTTTTAAAAGCTTGAAACCTCTTTTTGATAAAGCTATAGAATAAGCGGCTCTATATCCAAATACAACACCCTCTAAAAGTGAATTAGAAGCAAGCCTATTGGCTCCGTGGACTCTTGTGCTAGCTACTTCCCCTATAGCGTAAACCCCGTCAACTGTAGTTTCTCCGTTTTCATCGGTTCTTATACCACCTATATAATAGTGAGCCGCTGGTGTTATAGGCACCAAATCTTTACAAGGGTTAACGTTGTGCTCCATTAGAAAGTTGTATATAGTGGGAAATCTTGATTTTATATCCACTTTTAAGTTTCTCATATCAAGGTATACATCGTTGCCTGTTAATATCTGTTTATATATAGCTCTTGCTACCACATCTCGCGGTTCTAGTTCGTTTACAAAACGTTCGTTATTTTGATTTACCAAAATAGCCCCTTCTCCTCTTACGGCTTCTGATATTAGAAGGTTAGTATTTTTAAATACTGTTGGATGAAACTGTATAAACTCAGGATTTTCTATCAAAAATCCTCTTCTTAGTGCCACTCCTACAACATCAGCCCTTGTTTTGAGAGGATTGGATGTGTGAGAATACATAGAGGCTGCCCCGCCAGTAGCCAATACTAAAAATCTTGATTTCCAGAATACTAGCTCGTTGTTTTGTTCTACTATACAGCCTACCAAAGCGTTATCTTGGGTTATTATCTCCAAGAGCTCCCCTTCTAATATGTTGATGTCCAATTCTTTAGCTTTTTTGAAAAGAGCTTCGTATATGGCTTTTCCGGTATAATCTTTTACTTTTAAAACCCTCTTATAAGAATGCCCACCTTCTATAGTGGTTTCGAATGTTCCATCTTCTTTTTTGTCAAAGTTAACACCGTAGAGCTCTAAATCCACTATGCGGTTTGGTCCTTCTTGAGCAAGCACCTCTATATTTTTTACATCTCCTAAGTTTCTGCCTGCTCTTAAAGTATCTAATACATGCCATGCCGTGGAGTCTTCTTTGGACACTACAGCAGCTATACCACCTTGAGAGTAATAGGTATTTCCTATGCCCCTTGTGATGAGTATTGGGTTTAGTTTTAGGTTTTTAAGAGTGATAGCGCAAAAAAGCCCTGCTATGCCACTTCCTATTACCAAAATATTTGCTTCCTTGTTTGGTATAAAATCAGTATCAAATTCAATATAATACATATTTTCCTATAAGCTGTTCCAATAAATTTGTAAGTTTTATAGGGTCGTGTCTTACAAAGGATATATTTTCGCTTATAAGGTCTTCTGCGTATACATCTATATTTTCTTTGGATATTTTTGCCACGTCTGGTACTACTGGCTCTTGCCCTGTGGCTATATATTTTTTTAATACATCGTTTGGTGGCATTTTGGTGTTTACTATAGCTATGTCTATGCATTCTATCTGTGTAAATTTCCTAAACATGTTTACGTGGTCGTAAGCGCTGTAGTCATCAGTTTCCCCAGGCTGAGTCATTACGTTGCATATAAAAATTTTTTTAGCTGGAGAATTCTTTACGCTTTCTTTTATTTCCTTTATAAGAAGGTTTGGTATTATGCTAGTATATAGACTCCCTGGTCCAAAGATTATAAAATCAGCACTTTCTATGGCGGCTATGGCCTCTATAGGTACAAAGGGATTCTCTGGTTCTATCCAGATGTCTACAATGTGGGCTTTTTTCTGTTTGCCATAGTTTGTGATATCTTCTTCGTTTTTTACTATAACCCCGTCGCTAAATTTAGCTACAAGATTTACACTATCTGTGGTAGAAGGTATGATACTACCTCTTGTATCAAGGATTTTAGAAGTAAGCTTGATAGCTTCTATAAAACTACCCGTAATTTCTGTAAGAGCGGTAAGAAAAAGATTTCCAAAAGCATGATTTTCAAGTCCTTCACCTTTTAATCTATGTTGAAAAAGCTTTTTCATTACATCTTCGTGTTCTGACAAGGCCACTATGCAATTTCTTATATCCCCCGGCGCTGGTATGTTGTATATCTTTCTTAGCTGACCTGTGCTTCCGCCACTATCTGCCACCGTGACTATAGCATAAAGGTTGTTTACGCTTTTCCCTACAAGCCTTTTAAGGCCAGATAAAAGACTTGATAATCCAGTGCCTCCTCCAATAGCTACTATATTCATATGTTACTCCTTAAACCTTTGCAAACTTTCTTTGTAAGGATAATAAGCAACTCCTTTCTCTGTTATTATAGCACTTATGTTTTGAGCTGGTGTTATATCAAAAGAGTAGTTTACTGCATCAGAATTCTCTGGAGCCACAAATATGCCCTTGCACGTTAGGACCTCCTCTTTTTTGCGCTCTTCTATTGGTATGTCTTCAAAAGATTTTGCATTGAAATCTATGGTGGAAGTGGGCGCTGCTACGTAAAAGGGGACATTGTAAGCTTTGCAAGCCAAGGAAAGCATAAAAGTACCTATTTTGTTGGCGGTATCACCGTTTGATGCTATTCTATCGGCCCCCACAAAAACGGCTTTTACGATGCCTTTTGATATAATAAAAGGTGCTGAGGAGTCTACTATTATTTTGTAAGGTATATTGGCTTTTAAAAGCTCAAAAGCTGTAAGTCTTGCGCCTTGAAGGTAAGGTCTTGTTTCATCCACTAGTACATACTCTATCTTTCCTTGTCTATAAAGCTCTTTTATAATACCAAGGGCTGTCCCCACCCCTGCTGTGGCTAAAGCTCCTGTGTTGCAATGGGTTAAAACCACTGACTTTTCAGCTATTAAGGATGCCCCGTGTTTAGCCATTTTTAGATTTGTTTCTACATCCTCTTGTTCTATTTTCTTAGCCTCTTCGAGAAGGTCTTTCCCTTGGGTGTAAGCTTTTTTCATCCTATCTAAAGCCCATATCAAGTTAACAGCTGTAGGCCTTGTGTGATATAAGATATCGTAAGACTCATCTACGCTAAGCCCATTTTTTATACCCATCATAAATCCATAAGCAGCTACGCAACCTATAGCAGGGGCTCCCCTTACAAGCATCTCTTTTATAGCGTAAGCCACATCTTTTATATTTTTAGCCTCGAAATACACCTCCTCAAAAGGAAGTTTTCTTTGATCAAGTATGAAAAGCGTATCTTTTTCAAAGAAAAAACTCTTTAACTCTGACATATCTTAGCACCTTCTTTATCCACAGATAATATTTTACAGGAGCTTTTGATGTTTTTGGCACTCAAAAAAAGAGATACTCTTTTACATATTAAGCATTCGTTTTGTAGCGTAAAGACTCCAATGGTACTCCCAGAACCACTTATAAAAACAGCCAAAGCACCGCTGTCATAGGCTATACTCTCTACATCATCGTAATATGGTATTAAGCTTTTTCTATAAGGCTGGTGTATTTTATCTTTTATAGCTTCTTTTAAAAGCTCAAAACGTTTTAATATCAAAGAGCTAAGCAGTAAATTTGACCTTTGTATGTTGTAAACAGCATCTTTTATATCTATTTTTTGAGGAAGTATTTTCCTCGCTTCTTCTGTTGATATCTTTACATCTGGTATTATAGCCAATATTTTTAGTTCTTCTGGAAAATCTAATTTGTTAAAAAACGTGTGGTGATTATCTTTTAAACATACATTAAATCCACCTACCAAAGCTGGTACAAGGTTGTCCGGATGGGGTTCAAACTCGTAAGCTATTTTAAAAATATCATCGTAAGAGAGCTCCTTTTTGTATAAAATGTCAAAAATTTTTATAGCACCTATTATAGCGCTGCTACTACTACCTAATCCCCTTGAAAAAGGAATTTCGGTTTTTATTGTGATATCTACTGGAATTTCTTTTTCTTTAAAAGCCTCTATACATTTTCTGTAAACTTTTAAAAAAAGATTTTCCTCTGGTTTTATATCTAAATCTTCAAAGGATATAGAGAATGTGTTAGAGCTTTTAACATGAAAAATATTGTAAAGGTTAACTGCCAAGCCAAATGTGTCAAAACCAGCCCCTAAGTTGCTCATAGAGGCCGGGACTTTTAACTTAAAATCCATCTAAACATATTAACATATAAGAGGTTTGCTTTCAATAAGAATCCGCTTGATGATATTAGTATATGCTTATATATGCTTATAAGTATCAATTTTGCTTAGTATAAATAATATCTATGGAATAGTTAAAACTTACATATTAAAATTCTAACTAAAGGAGGTAAAACATGAGCAATAAGTTAGCCTTCGTAATATCTACCCAAGTGCACGAAAAAATTCAATTGGCTACTATGATGGCTTCGATACATGCTACCGTTGGCGGTGAAGTGTTGTTTTTCATATCAATGAACGGTATCTTGGCTTTTCAAAAAGGTAAAGACTTGAAAGATAAAATTATACCAGAAGGCGAATTTTCAAAACTTATGTTGACTAAAAATGTTCCTAACTTTATAAACGTCCTTAAACAGATAAAGATGCTTGGGGATGTAAAGATATACGCTTGCTCAATGGCAATGGATGTGTTAGGGTGGGGTATGGAAGACTTAGAAGAAGATTTGTTTGATGATGTTATGGGCTTAACAGCCTTTCTTGATATGGCTGAAGACGCAAAAATCCTTTTTGTATAAGGAGGTTTAGATGGCTGATAAAGTAATTGATGCAAGAGGAAGTTTTTGTCCAGGACCCTTGATGGAGCTTATAGCTGCCATAAAGTCAAATCCTGTGGGTACTACTATAGAAGTACTTTCTACAGATAAAGGGTCAGTAAAAGATATACCAGATTGGGTAAAGAAAGTGGGTCATGAAATGGTTGGTGTAGAAGAAAAGGATGGATATTGGTCCATAGTTGTAAAAAAGCTTAAATAAAGGAGGTAAGGCATATGGCGAAGCACGTTGTAATAGTGGGCGGTGGAGTAGCTGGCACTATAATTGCCAACCTTTTAGCAAGAGGGCTAAAAGAAGAACTTGCTAAGGCTGAGGTTGTAATCACTGTGGTAAGCAAGGACGATAAGCATGTCTATCAGCCGGGATTTTTGTATGTACTCTTTGATAAGATGAGACCCGATGAATTAATGAGAGATCAAAGGAGCTTGTTGTCTCCTTCTATTATATTTCATCATGATACAGTGGTGGGTATAGACCCAAAAGCTGGTGAAGTGCACACAGAAAAAGGTAAAAAGTTAAAATACGATTATCTGGTAATAGCTACTGGCTCAAGACCTATGCCAGAGCTCATACCTGGTCTTAAAGAACACGGAAATATGTTTTATACGTTAGAAAGCGCTGTAGAACTAAGAGAAAAGCTTAGAAAATTTGAAAAAGGTCGTATTGCCATAACCATGGGAGTTCCTCACAAGTGTCCAGTGGCTCCTTTTGAGGTTACTTTTATGCTAGATGATTACTTTAATAAGAAAGGCATAAGAGATAAGGTAGAAATATACTATACATACCCAATAGGCAGAATACATACATTAGAACCCGTAGCTCAGTGGGGTGTGCCGGAGTTTGAGAGAAGGGGTATAAAGTACGAAACGCTGTTTAATATGGAAAAAGTAGAAGCTCACAATGGTACTATAGCTGTTCATAGTGCAGAAGGCTCTACGGTTGAGTGTGATTTGCTTATTACTATACCTCCCCATAGAGGGGCGCAAGCTATTATAGATTCTGGTATTTCAAATGACGGTTGGGTGCCTACAAATAAGTATAGTCTAAAGTATGAAGGATATGAAAATGTGTATGTAGCAGGAGATACTACAAATTTACCGATTTCAAAAGCAGGCTCTACGGCTCACTTTGAATCTGATGTGGTGGCAGACAACCTTATAGCTGAGATAAAAGAGGGACATCCTGCCAGAGACTATGACGGTAAAGTTATGTGTTTTATAGAAACCGGGTTTGATAAGGGTACTTATATTCATTTTAACTATACTACACCACCAAGCCCTATGCCACCTTCTAAGATGATACATTGGTTGAAGTTAGGTTATAACCGTATGTACTGGCTTACGGCAAGAGGTGTATTGTAAGGAGGGTTTGATATGGAAGAGGTTTTGGATGTAGCTACAAATGCTATGACCGATACAATGGTAGAAAGACTCATAAGTAGTGTGTCTACGTTGGCTGAAATTTCAGATGCTATAGCCTCTTCTAAGCTTCTTAGTGTAATTGATAAGTTATCTAAAAACGCTGATATTTTGGAATCATCTTTAGACTCTGTTTTTGGGCTTTTATCGGCTATAAACACGTTAAACAACGCTTTTTCAGATACGATGATAGAAAGGTTGGTAGTAAGTTTGTCTAAAATAGCAGAGTTAACAGACTATATATCAAACTCCCAACTTATAGAAGTGGTAGAAAAAATAGCCAAAAATGCAGATACCCTAAATAAATCTATAGATTCTATAATAGGCTTTTCAAATGCTTTGGTGGTTATGGATAACGCTTTTACAGATTCTATGCTAGAAAGGATTGTGTCTTTTGTAGCTGAATTAGGTGAGCTAACCGATGAGCTAAGGATGGCAGAGCTAAAATCTATAATCCCTATGCTAAGCACCTTAGCCAAAGATGGTGCCATGGAAGCCCTTATAGATACGGCAAAGGCCTTAGTAACTATACGCAATGCCCTTTCTGACTCTATGCTAGAAAGAGTTGCTTCTATTGTAGTGGATACAATAGATTATTTTGCTTCGTTAAGAGCCCAAAGTATAGGTAGTTATTTGCTTGAATCTATTAATCAAACCACTAAAGAGTTTTCACAAAAAGAACAAAAACCAAGTATATTTGGTGTTTTAAAGGAACTAAAAGAGCCTCAAACACTTCAAAGTATCATGTTTATGTTGGCATTGATAAAAAATATGCCTCAAGGTCTAGCTAAAGCTACTGGATGTCAAAATTGCTAATTATTCTTGAAGATAGCCCCCGATGGGGGCTTATCAAATATGTGTATTAAGAGTTTAACGCCTCGTATACTTTTCCTACCAATGCTTCTGATGGCTTTAGGGTTTTGGCACCTTCTTGCCACTTTGCTGGGCATGCTTCATCTGGATGGCTCATAAGGTATATGTTTGCTTTTATCTTTCTTAAGAGTTCTTCGGCGTTTCTACCTACGTTGTAGAAATTAACTTCAGAAGCTACTAGTTTTCCTTCTGGGTTTATGATAAAGGTACCTCTTAAAGCCAATCCTGTATTTTCATCGTATACTGCGAAAAGCCTTGAAACTTTACCAGTAGGATCTGCACCCATTTGAAACTTGATGCCCTCTATTAGCTTTTCATCTCTAGCCCAAGCTAGATGTACATATTTTGTATCTGTACTTACAGAAATTAGCTCAACGCCGTTTTTTTCAAGCTCGTCTTGGATACTTTTTAGGTCTGCTAGTTCTGTAGGGCATACAAACGTATAATCTGCTGGGTAGAAAAATAGCACTGTCCACTTCTTGCTAGCTTTAGCCTCTGCTAAGCTAAATTTTCCAAAAGAACCAGTCTTTGGATTGTAGGTTTCCATTTCGAAATCTGGTACCATCATACCGACATGAACGTGTTCTGACATCTTTCTTACCTCCTAAATAAAATTTAATATTAAATAATAATTATTCTAAATTAGATAACAATGATATTAATCAAATTCATCTTTTTTCTCAATGTTTTCTTTTTTTAAGCTTTTAACAAAAACAAAACCCAATATTCCAAGAAATAGCATAATAGCCCATACTATATTGATAAGAAAAAGCTTAGAATTGCCAGATAAATTTTGTATCATTTACGTAATGCCTTGCATTTTTAAGGACATATCTTGAGGTTTTGAGGCGTTTAGAAGAGCTACATCTTTAGATATAAGTCCTTTGTTGTAAAGTTCTAATAAATGTGTATCAAAATCTTGAGTGCCGTAAGCGGCTTTATTTCGTCTTAGGAGCTCTGGTATTTCATCTAACCTTGTTGGGTCTAACAGTATATCTTTTGTGGCGCCTACGTTTAATAAAATTTCTATCGCTGGTATTACGCCAGGCTTATCGGCTCTTGGCAAAAGCCGCTGACTAAATATAGCCACCAGAGCACTGGCTAGCATGATTTTTATTTGCTCTCTCATTTCTAAAGGAAACATACCTATAAATCTGTTTATGGTTTCTTTGGCGTCTATTGTATGAAGGGTCGAAAACACTAAGTGCCCTGTTTCTGCTGCTTGAAGAGCTATGAGGGCGGTTTCTGTATCTCTTATTTCACCTACCAGTATAACATCAGGGTCTTCTCTTAGAGCAGCTCTTAACCCTGTTTGAAATGAAGTAGTGTCAAGACCTATTTCTCTTTGGACTATATAAGATTTTTTGTCTTTGTAAACATACTCTATTGGGTCTTCTACTGTTATAATAGTCCTATCGTAAGATTCGTTTATTCTATCTATGAGAGATGCTAGCGTTGTAGATTTGCCGCTACCTGTTGGACCAGTGACAAGTATGAGACCTTTTGAATATTTTAATACAGTATCTGGCATTACTTTTGGTAGGTTTATTTCTTCTGGATGAGGTATGAAGTTTGACAATACTCTAAGGGCTATAGCGGTATAACCCTTTTGTTTATATATGTTTACTCTATATCTTGAAAACTCCGTTTCATAAGAGATATCTATCTCACCTTTTTCCTGAAATTCATTTAACTTGTTTGGATATTTTTGCGTAAGCTCTTTTACTATGGTTTGCATATCGTTTTCAGTAATAGCCGGTAAAGATTCCTCTTTGTAAAGGTGCTTATGAGCCCTAAAAAACGGCTTTGATCCTACTTTTAAATGGATATCTGATACCGAACTTTCTTTTGCCTTTGACAATATTTCTAAAAGCATAATATTATTATATATTATAACTTTATTTTAGTTGTTGCCAAATAGTTTGTTGACCAAGTCTTGTGCTCTTTTCTGAGAAAACTTGTAATATGTGTCTATTGTGGTTTTAATATCAGAATGCCCAACAAACTCTTTGACTATCTCTGCTGAAAATCCGTAGTTTACTAAGTTTGTAATATAAGTGTGTCTAAAGCTATGGATGCTAAAACTGATATTCAAACGTTTAGATAGTCTATCTGTGTAAACTTGCAATACACCTCTTTTTACTTTAAAATTTTCATCAAAATCTTTTGTCCATTCGTATATTTGAAGACCTATTTCTATAGTTTTTTCTTTATTAAAACTTATTATAGGCGTAATACGTGGTTTATTCCTTTTTGTCATATTGGCATCTAGCCTTATCCACAGTATGTTGGATTTGTCTAAAAAGAAATTGTCTGGTTTTAATCGTTCGAATTCTATCAATCTTATACCGCTGTTTAGAAAAAGATTGTATATTTTGTAATACTTTGTATTTTTAACTGCCTTAAGTATCTTTTCTATTTCAGATTCTAAAAGGGCTTTTGGAGGATATTTTTGTTTTTTCATATTTAAGTCTTCTCTTACTTCGTCTATAGCTTTTAGTATGTCGTTGTAAATATCCTCGCTTAATATGTTCCTTCTATAGGAAAATTTAAGATAGTGCTTAAGAGCGCTTAGTATAGCTAACATAGTTTGGGGGGATAAAGACGAATGGTCTACGAAATTATACACATCCGTGGAAGATATGCATTTTAAGTCTTCCTCTGTATCTAAGCTTTTAGAAATTACAGTTGAAAAAGTTTTTATATTGTTGATGTAAGAATTTTTGGTGAAAGAGCTTCTAGTTCTCTCTAAATATTTAATCCAAGCATCTATTGTCCTCATATATACTTACTTATAAATTCATCGGCTATGGCTATATTTTTTTTAACAGAGGCTACAGATTTTCTCCATAGTTCTTTTTCGTAATCTGTCATCGGCACTTTTACTATTTTTTCTACACCCTCTTCGCTAAGTTTCACAGGAACGCCGACGCAAAGATTTTTAGCTTCATAATAATTTGAAGCTTCGTCGTCCAAAAGTACAGAGCAAGTCAGTACTCTTTTAGCGTTTAGAGCTATAGATTCTATCATTTCTACTACCGAGGCTGCGGGAGCGTGGTAGGCGGACGTCCCCATGTAATCTACAATCTCACCACCACCAAATCTGGTTCGTTCTACTAATTCTTTTATTTTTTTATCGTCTATAAGCGTTGAAACTGGTATACCACCTACGTTTGAAACGCTTACTAAAGGTACCATTTCGTCGCCATGCCCGCCTATTACATAAGCGTGAACATCTTTAGGGGATACGTTTAACTCAAGGGATATAAACGTCCTAAACCTTGAGGAATCAAGCACACCAGCCATTCCTACCACTTTCTTCTTGTCAAAACCAAGCAGCCTATAAACTGAATATGTCATTATATCTACTGGATTCGTGACAACTATCACTACCGAACTTTTAGCATATTTTTTAATCTGTGTTGCTATCGTGTTCATAATAGAAATATTTATACCAAGAAGATCATCTCTTGACATACCGGGTTTTCTTGGAAATCCCGCTGTTATCACCACTATATCGGAACCTTCTAAAGCTTCGTAGCCGTTGCCCTCTTGGTCTACTACAAAGCCTTGTATATCAGTATCTATCCCAAGGGCACAGGCCATTTGCAACATATCCAATGCCTTACCTTTTACGTGAGCGTAAAGCTTTTCACCGTCTTTTCTTGGCAAGTCAAACATACGTATATTTACAGCACCTTTTAATACCAAAAGAGATGCTATATGCTCTCCTACGTTTCCAGCACCTATTATAGAGACTGTTTTTTTGTGCCCCATGCTTTATCTCCTATTTTTTGATTTTATATATCTTAAAAGCCCACCACCCAAAAGCACTTCCTTTTGTTTAGGAGTCAGGTTGTAAGTTGCCTCTACTTCTTCTCCAGTGGTAAGATTTCTTATCTTCACGGGTTTATTTTCTTCTATAGATTTTCTAATGTCTAATATCTCTATCTCATCGTTTAGAGAAAACTTGTCGTAATCATTTTTGTTTATGAACTCCAAAGGAGCTATGCCAAAGTTTATCAAGTTTGCGTGGTGTATTCTTGCAAAGGATTTTGCTATAACAGCTCTAACGCCCAAAAACCTCGGAGCTAAAGCGGCATGCTCTCTGGAAGAGCCTTGTCCGTAGTTTTCTCCACCTATTATGATGCTATCATATCCTTCTTCTTTGTTTTGTTTGGTGCGTTTTACAAATTCTGGGTCCACCAAATAGTAAACATATTCTGATATAGCGTAAATGTTTGAACGAAGTGGCAATATCTGAGCTCCAGCTGGCATTATGTGGTCTGTGGTTATATTGTCTGTAACCTTTATAGCTACCTTGGCTTTTACGTTGTCTTTGAAAGGGTCAAAATCAGGTAAAGGTTTTATGTTTGGTCCCCTGTAAACTTCCACCTTTTTAGCCTCTTCTTCTGGCAATGGTGGTATTATAGCTTCATCTCCATATGGAAATCTTTCTGGCATGTCAACTTTTTTGTATTGTATGTTTCTTTCTTTGGCGAGTTTTCTTGGATCTTTTATAACTCCAGCTATAGCTGAAGCTGTGCAAACTTCTGGAGAAGCCAAATATACCTGCGCATCCTTTGTGCCAGAGCGTCCTTCAAAATTTCTATTGAAGCTTCTTACAGAAACACCTTTTGAAGGGGGTGCATATCCCATACCTATACAAGGACCGCATCCGCTTTCTAAAATCCTCGCTCCTGCTTTTAAAAAGTCTAGCAGTATACCTGTCTCGGTGGCATATTCTAAGGCTTGTTTTGAGCCCGGAGCCACAGCAAATATGGTATCATCGTTTACTTTTTGACCTTTTAGCAACATAGAAGCTCTTGATAAATCCGCAAACGATGAGTTGGTGCATGAACCTATTGCTACTTGGTCTACAGGAATACCTTCTACCTCGCTTACTTTTTTTACATTATCAGGAGAGTGTGGGCAGGCTATCAACGGCTCTAATTCAGATAAATTTATAGTTATAACCTCATCGTACTCTACATCCTTATCAGCTAAGAGTTCAATAAAATCTGACTCCCTTCCTTGGGCTTTCAAGAATAACTTTGTTTGCTCGTCCGATGGAAATATAGATGTAGTGGCACCTAGCTCTGCTCCCATATTTGTGATAGTGGCTCTTTCTGGGACTGTGAGTGTCTTTACGCCTTCGCCAAAATATTCAAATATCTTTCCTACGCCACCTTTTACCGTCAACCTTCTTAAAAGCTCTAAAATTATATCTTTAGCGCTTACCCACTCTTGCAATGATCCCAATAGCTCTACACCCACTATTTTTGGCATCTTAAGAGTAAACGGTTCGCCAGCAATAGCCGCTGCCACATCTAAGCCACCTGCGCCTATCGCTATCATACCCACAGCCCCACTAGTAGGGGTATGAGAATCAGAACCTATGAGGGTTTTGCCTGGTTTAGCAAACCTTTCCAAATGCACTTGATGGCATATGCCGTTGCCGGGTTTTGATAAATAAAGACCATATCTTTTTGCTACACTTATCAAATACTTATGGTCATCTGGATTTTTGAAGTCCGTTTGAAGCATATTGTGGTCTATATAGCTAACAGAAAGCTCTGTTTTTGCTCTATCTACGCCCATTGCTTCAAACTGCAGATAAGCCATTGTGCCTGTAGCGTCTTGGGTCAACGTCTGGTCTATTTTTATAGCTATCTCTTCGCCGGGTATTAGCTTTCCACTTACTAAGTGATTTTCTAATATTTTATAAGCTACCGTACCTTTTGCCATATCCTAACGATATCCTCCTTAATCCATATCTTCTTTGCTTAGCATATTTGATTTGTCAGCGCTTACGTTGCTGTCTACATCAAAAAATCTTGGGCTAAGCTTTTCTATTACCTTTGGTAAGGTGGTATATTCCATTTCTTCGCTGGGGAGTCTATGAGGTTCAAATATGCCTTGTCTTCTTAATATGTTTGCAATATCAGAAGCTACTTTTCTAGCATAATCATACGCTTTATCTTTAAACATATCTCTTGGGCCTATCAACATACCGTTCGCAATTTGAAAACCTGCCGCTATAACTCTTGGTGGTCCATCAAATCTTGATGGTGTGGCATCTTCAAAGCCAACCGGCATAATTGGTCCATTGTGAGAACCCCTCATCCAGCCTTCTACTATCCATGGTCTTGCAAAAGGTTCCAACGCCTCTCCTACTGCTGGAAAACCGCTTTGAGTACGCACTATCATAACTGGGTCGTCTTTTCCTACGTATTGACCTGCTATCAAAGATAGTTTTTGTATAGATGCTACTGCTGCTATTTCACCGTCTATGTTTCTATGTACTTCCTTTACAACGTATTTTGATGCTGAACTTATAAGGGCTAAAAGGTCGTAAAGCTCTGAAGGCGTATTTAGTTTTACGGCTTTTCCAGTGTAAACATCTAATACTGTAAATGTAAAACCTTCATGCATTTTGGGGTCTATAACAAGACCTGCTGTGTTCATTGGACTTGCAAACATTTCATAAAGAGCCAAGTTCCAAGCGCTGGGTGATGTTTTATCGGCAAAGTATACTATAACTGGTTCAGATGGTCTTTCCTCAAACTCCATCTCTGCTACGCCTGGTCCTAGACCTTTGATATTTCCACTAAAAGCGTCTGTTAACAAATCTTGACCTGCTCCGTAAAGCTTCAGTTTTTTAGCAACCTCTGTGCCTGCGCTAAAAGCATCCCAGGCTAGCTTATGCACTTTTTCGCTATCGACACCATGCTGATGGGTCATGACAAGGGCTATATCATCACCGCAAGTAAGCACTTTAAGATCTATTATTAGGCTTCCAACAAACTTTCTTACATAATCTTCTGTGACTTTTACAACCTCGGGATGGGTACATGAATGACCCACGTATCCTCCAATATCTGCTTTGATAACGCTTAGTGTTATTTTCATGGCTTTCCTCCTTAAAGGTTTATTACATATATTTTAATATATTTTCTTAATTTAATAGTGGAATTTATTATAATAATTTTATATGAAAAACTTAAAACCTATATATAAAACCTATAAATCATTGTTAGAACCCCATAAGCTCCACGACAAACTAGGTGATTTATTTGAATTTTTTGAGGATGCTATTATAGTGTCTCTTACGTTGTTACTTTTTTACTTGAGTATCCTAGCTATATTAGATATAGCAGAATATATGATATACGATAAATATTCTTTCTCTAAGATACTTCCAAAGTTTACATACCTTTTTATATTAGCGGAGCTTTTTAGGCTTATGATAGTCTATCTAAAAGAAAGACGCCTTGATACAGCTCTTATTATTAAAACTACTATTATAGCTGTGTTGAGAGAGCTTCTCATAAGAGCACCTTATATGCATATAGACGATTATATTGGTATAAGTATTTTGCTTTCTGTTTTAGCACTCATGTATTATGTGCCGAAATATTTCTTCGTAAAAGATTTGAGAAAAGGGTATTACAAACGTTTAAAGGTTTATAAAAAAGGTAAAAAATATATTGCAAAACCAGAACCTATAGAAGAGGGTTAATTTTAAAATTTATTGTTAGAGAACTCGGCTTTATAAATTTTATCGTTTTTGTCTACCCAGAAGTTTGCATAAAATTTCCTTTCTTCTACCTCGGGTGGAAAACAATCTACTGTACCAAAATAGTATGAATATCCGGTGCAAGTTGAGGGATATATGTATCTTCTTACGAAAACATAACTAAATATTCTAGACCCATCTTTTAGCTTAATAACGCTTGAAGGTGGGCCAAACTCTTCTATCAATGTGCTTAGGTTTGCTCCTACCAAGGAATTAACTTTAGAAGATATATAATAGCTATAATTGTTTGTAGCGCTAGAGCAAGAATACAGCAATATTGAAAATCCTATTAGTAAAGCCCAGGCGGCTCTATAAATTCCTCTTCTAACTCTTTTGAACTTCTTGGTATCTTTGTAGAGCTTAACCATTTATAAGTTAATATAAGCCAAAATGAAGCTATGACAATGTCTACTATTGGCATGGTTTTTGGGCTTGTAAGAAAGATACCACCAAAAACACCACCTAAGAAAGCCCCAACAAATTGATTCATGTTGTAAAAACCCATGGAAAGCCCTCTTAAATCTTTATGGGTCAATTTTGTTAGAAGAGATGGCATAATGGGTTCTAGTAAGAAGAATCCTATAAAGAAGAAAAGTATGAGAAGAGTACCTGCTATTATCCCTTTGAATACAAAAAATGATATAAAACCCAATATTAGCATAAAGATAGCTGTTAGGAAAACTTCCTTCATTTTTGCCTTTCTTTCAGCTATTATAGTGGCTGGTACCATTATAACAAGAGCAACAAATACCGTAGGTAAATATACTATCCAATGATGAGATTTTGGGAAGTTGTGTTTTATGAAATAAATCGGCACTACTGTAAAAATAGATACTAAAAAGTAATGGGCTATAGTTACAGATGTATTTAGCATAATCTGATTTTTATCCTTCATAAGAGCTATGATATTTTTTAATGAAGGGTGTATCTCTCTATCTTTTGCGTGGACTTTTGGTTCTTTTATGAAAAGCAGGATATAAAGCATAGCTATAAAAGATAATATACCTGTAATATAAAACATCATAGGTACACCGAGGTAGTGAGCCATAATTGGAGCTACTACTATGGAAAAGGCGAAGACCATGCCTATAGCAGCACCTATATGGGCAAAGGCTTGAGTTCTTACCTCTTCTCTGGTGAGGTCCGCTGCTAAAGATGAAAGTGCTGAAGATACAGCGCCAAAGCCTTGAAGAAATCTAGCTAAAACAAGTTCTATAGCGGTATGGGCAAATCCAGCCCAGAAGCTACCAAGCACATAAGTTAGCATACCTATGGTAATTATTGGCTTTCTTCCATATTTGTCTGATAAGTATCCAAAAGGTATCTGTAAAAAAGCTTGAGCAAAACCGTAAGTTCCAAAAGCTAATCCAACAAGCATAGGGGTAGAGCCTGGCAAACTTTTAGCGTAAGGTGATAATACTGGTAAAAGCAAGAAAAGCCCAAGCATCCTAACGGATATGGCGAACGTTATGCCTAAAACCGATTTTCTCTCTTCTTTAGTAAACCCTTTCATATTCAATTATTATATATTGAGAATATAAAAAATTTATAATAAGTGATAGGGCTCATCCACTGATAAAAACTTTTGCAATTTTTTTTATTTTATGTTATTATATAAATACATTGTTAAGGTGAGTAGCTCAGTGGGAGAGCGACGCCCTTACAAGGCGTAGGTCGCAGGTTCGACCCCTGTCTCACCTATTTTAACTAATACAAAAAGGGGCAAATTATGGAAGTAAGAAAAGCCGTAATTCCAGCTGCTGGGTGGGGCACCAGATTTTTACCAGCCACTAAGGCTATGCCAAAAGAGATGTTCCCTATAATAGATAAACCCGTTATTCAGTTTATAGTTGAAGAGCTTTTGGTAAGCGATATAGAAAATATAATATTTGTAACCGGGAGACACAAAAGACCATTGGAGCATCATTTTGATGTAAACACAGATTTAGAGATATTTTTAGAAAAGAATGGTAAAAAAGAGCTTTTAGAGAATATAAAAACGGTATCACACCTTATAAACCCTATATACATAAGACAAAAAGAGCAACTTGGTCTTGGGCATGCGGTGTTGACGGCTGAACCTGTGGTGGGCGCTGAGCCATTTGTGGTATCTCTTGGCGATATAGTTATTCAAACAGATGTCAATATAATTTCAGAAATGAAGAATCTGTATAAAAAATTTGGTAAAAGCATAGTGGCGGTGTATGAGGTGCCAAAAAACGAAGTCAATAAATACGGTATAGTTTCTGGCAAAGAAATTGAAGACGATATATTTCTAATAGAAAATATGGTGGAGAAGCCGGATGTAGAGTCAGCTCCATCAAATCTGGCTATACTTGGAAGATATCTATTCACACCCACTATATTTGAAAAGCTTAAAAATACAAAACCAGGCAAAGGTGGTGAGATACAGCTAACGGATGCGATGAAGATGCTTTTAGAGGAAGAGGCTGTTTATGCCTATAAAATAAAAGCTAAAGTGTATGATACAGGTAATAAACTAGACTATTTAAAAACGATAGTGGAGCTTGCTTTACAAAAAGAAGATTTGAAAGAAGAGTTTTTTAGCTTTTTGAAAGATATAGTGCAAAATGGCCTATTATAAGTATAACTATGATATAAGTCTTCTTACAGAGGAAGATTTATATCTTTTCAACGAAGGAACTCACTATCATCTTTATGAAAAGCTGGGCGCTCACGTATTTAAAGACGGTGTTTATTTTGCAGTGTGGGCTCCAAATGCAAAAGAGGTTTATGTAGAAGGTAGCTTTAATTTTTGGAACAAGAAAGAGTACCCGTTAAGACCAAAAGGCAGCTCTGGAATATGGGAGATTTTTATAGAGGGTTTGAGAGCTTTTGAACTATACAAATATTTTATAGTTTCAAACTTTGGTTACGAAGTTGAAAAGTTAGATCCATTTGCCTTTTATACAGAGATACCACCAAAAAGCGCCGGTATAATCTATGATTTATCTGGATACCAATGGAAAGATGATGCTTGGTTTTTAAAAAGAAAAAATACCAATCATTATCATGAGCCTATAAATATATATGAAGTGCATATAGGCTCTTGGAGAAGGACTTTAGAGAATAATTTCCTATCCTATAAAGATATAGCACATCAGCTTGTAGAGTATGTCAAAAACATGGGTTTTACCCACGTGGAATTTTTACCTATTATGGAACATCCATTTTACGGGTCTTGGGGATATCAAACGCTTTCTTACTTTGCTCCTACATCTCGCTACGGTGAGCCTAAAGACTTTATGTATCTTATAGACTTGTTACATCAAAACGATATAGGCGTTATACTTGACTGGGTGCCTTCTCATTTTGCTACAGACGATTACGGTCTTTCTTTTTTTGATGGGACCCATCTTTACGAGCATATGGATAAAAGGAAGGGTTATCATCCTGACTGGGGAAGTTTTATATTTAACTATGGAAGACACGAAGTAAGGTCATTTTTAATAAGCAGTGCAAACTTCTGGTTTGATAAATACCATGCCGATGGCATAAGAGTGGATGCTGTAGCTTCAATGCTTTATTTAGATTATTCTAGAAAAGAAGGAGAGTGGGAGCCAAATATCTATGGTGGCAAAGAAAACTTAGAAGCTATAGATTTTATAAGAAAGCTAAACGAAGCGGTGTATCACTTTAACCCTGGTATATTCACCGTTGCCGAAGAATCCACCGCTTGGCCTATGGTTACTAAGCCAACTTATGTAGGGGGGCTTGGTTTTGGATTTAAGTGGGATATGGGATGGATGCACGACACTTTGAGATACTTCTCTAAAGACCCTATCCATAGAAAATACCACCAACAAGATATCACTTTTAGAATGCTTTACGCTTTTAACGAAAACTTCATATTGCCGCTTTCTCATGACGAGGTTGTGCACGGCAAAGGCTCTTTGCTAAACAAAATGCCTGGGGATTACTGGCAAAAGTTTGCAAACTTAAGACTTTTGCTGTCTTATATGTACGCTAGTCCAGGCAAGAAGCTTCTTTTTATGGGCGATGAATTTGGTCAATTTGACGAATGGAATCACGATAAAAGTTTAGACTGGCATCTTTTAGAGTTTGACTCTCACAAAGGGGTACAAAACTTGGTGAGGGATTTAAATAAACTTTACAAAAACGAAAGGGCTTTGTATGAATTAGATCATGACCCTGCTGGTTTTGAATGGGTAGATTTTCAAGATGTAGAGCAATCTGTTTTTTCTTTCTTAAGAAAAGCCAAAAACGGTGATTTTATACTATGCGTATTCAATGCAACACCAGTGGTTAGAAACAACTATAAAGTAGGTGTACCAAAAGAAGGACTTTATAAAGAAATATTAAATTCGGATTCTATCTATTACTGGGGTTCAAACGTAGGAAATATACATGTCGTAGAGGCTAAAAAAGAGCGCTGGCATAAGTTTGATTTTTCTATAGAGCTTACGCTCCCACCTTTAGGGGCTTTATTTTTCAAACTAGCTTAATTTTATATACATTTTATAATGATACTTTAAAATATTTTATATGAGCAATTTAGGATTTCTTCATTTTGAAGGTCTGGGGGCTGTTGTGCTTGTTGTAATAGTGGTTGCTATAACTGGGGCTCTTGTTTTGGCTCAAAAGCTTGATAAAAATGAAGAAGAGGAAGATTTGGACTAATTAATTCAACAAAGCATCTACAAAAGTTTCTGGTTCAAATGGGTCTAAATCTTCTATCCTTTCACCATCGGCAGTTATATATATCGGAAGACCTAAATCTTTACAAATAGATACAACGCTACCACCTTTTGACGTACCGTCTAACTTCGTTATAATAAGACCGTTTATATCCACTGCCTCTTTGAAAATCTTAGCTTGGGATATGGAATTCTGACCTATAGTAGAATCTAATACCAACATGACTTTGTGAGGGGCTTTTTTATAGGCTTTTTGAACTGATTTTTTAATCTTTCTAAGCTCGTTTATAAGGGGTTCTTTGGTATGAAGCCTACCTGCCGTATCTATAATTACAACATCGTAGTTTTCTTCTACGCCTTTTTTTACCGCTTCAAAAGCCACTGCGGCTGGATCAGCTCCTTCGTGTTTTTTAACTATATCTACTTTGGCTCTTTGGGCCCACACTTCTAACTGTTCTATAGCTGCCGCTCTAAAGGTATCAGCCGCCCCTAAAAGCACTTTTTTGTTTTGAGCCTTGTATATACTAGCGAGCTTTCCTATAGTGGTGGTTTTCCCAGAGCCGTTTACTCCTAAAAATAGTATTACGAAAGGTTTTTCTTTTTCGTTTAAAAGCTCAAAAAAGAGTTCCTTGTTTCCACAGTTTTTAACAATATTTAAAAGTTCTTGTTTAAGAATAGGCTTTAGCTCTTCGGCAGTGCTTAGATTTCTTTTTATAGCCTCTTTTTTAAGGTTTTCTATAATGTTTAAAACAAGCTTTACGTTTATGTCTGCTCTTATAAGTTTTTCTTCTAACTCTTCAAATAGCTCTTCATCTATCTTTCTGTTGATAAATATTGTATTTAAAAGTATAGCGTCTTTTGTTTTTTGGAGTGTTTTGCTTATTTTTTCAAAAAAGCTCTCTTTTGGTATGTCCACTATACCCAATATTTTCTTTAAATCAAAAATTACATTCTCTACTTCTTTCTTTTTATCGTAAGGGACTATCTGATAAGCTCTATTTATAATCTCTAAAGCTTTTTGATAATCACCGATGTGTTTGTAGAGAAGGCCAGCTTTGTAAAGACTGTTAAAATCCCCAATTTTTAGATATTCTTCAATGGCTTTTGTAATATAACCAGATTCTTCATAAACAAGTGCTCTTTCTGGTGCGGTACCAACATCTTTGTATCTGTCTAAAAGTGTGTAAGCTTTGTAATACTCTCCTTTGTTTAAGTAAAGGCCAAAAAGTATTTTTCTGAGTTCTTCGTTATCCTTAAATTTTTCTAGTATGCTTTCGGCTTTTGACGTTTTACCTTCTCTTATTAATTCTAGTATCGCTTCTTTAGAACCCTCTTCTGCCTTTTTCTCTGTGTCTGATTTTCTCCAGAAAAACATAATATTATTATACTAAAATTACATGTTTTTAGCGGGTTTCTCTTATTTTATCTATAGACTATACTTTTCCTTCATTGTGAAGATTTGGTTGTTCATTTATCTTATACTATGGCAGTTGTTAAGAAGAAAGACACATGACAAAAAGCAAAATATATTATGCCAATCATAGGGAGTTTGTTTATACCAGCTATCCCGTATCCTAACCCTGGTAAAACTATAAGGGCGTTGATTAGCCATATTACCAAAGCATAGGAAAGGGCTCTAGCGATAACTGATAGGCTTTTAAGCATAGGGTCCACGATATAAACATATATGATAGCCATAATAACACCAGTTATGTAGTGAAACCCAAGTTTGCCTACTTTTGGTGAAATGTAGCTAAGGTAACCGTGGGCCCCCATGGTATAGGATAAACTATAACGCCTATTGTACCTGCAAAATTGCAAAAGTTAATTTTTTCATCTAATAACTCCATCCAAAGTATTTAAAGGTCTGTTTTGCTTCGATTACGTAGTTGTAAAATTCTTTAGCGCAGCTATTTTTATCACCTTTGTAGGTAAGAGATAAATCCATATCTCTATATATAACATGACGCTTTGGTACATAGTAATCTTTTATATGATGGGCTATAGCCCAGATGTTGTATATGATAAAAGCGTTTATATCCTTGTGGGCATCCCAATATTCCAATGCATCTTTGGAGTTGTAGGATATATGAGATATGTTTTTTTCTATGGCTTTTAAAAGCTTAAAATTTCCGTATTTCATCGCCATATCTTCCCAGAGCCCCACTTGGCCAGCACCGTTTACCACGAGTATTTTAACGCCAGGTTTGGCTAAATCTTTAAAGCTTTTTATTTGTATATTTCTATATATAATAGCAGAAGGTCTATAGTAAACGGGTTTTATGGTAGCCCTATCTATATTGGGTAGTTTTCTTAGAAAATCTTCCATCATGTTTTCAGAGCCACTATAAATGACATCTCCGTTTTTCAAAGCCTCTTTTTTCCAAGCCGGTAAAGGTCCAGCTTTTATAATCGCCTTACACTTATTTTGGTTTTTATTAAACTCTTTTACCACATAGTTCATTGCTGGATAAGGCCCTCCTGGACCATATATATGTATTAGCATATTTTAAACCTCCTAATGTTTTATTAGTTAAATGGTAAATTTTTACCTATAAAAGTCAAGATATATTTTATTATATAATTTTCATAAAAAAGCAAAATCTAACTTATATTAAAAATAAGATAAGCATCTTTGTTTTATTGAAATTAAAAATTATTTTAGTTTTAAATTAAATTTTGGAGGTATGTATGAGAAAAATTAAAGCTTCCTCTTTGTTATATATTTCTATCATAGGCATAGCTGCTATAGGCGTTTCTTCTTGCGGTGGTAGCGGCAGCTCCTCTTCTATGCCATCCACCATCTCTCAGCTAAGTGTGGTTAAGCAAGTAGCTTGTACTATTGCTCCAAATGGCGATCAAAATCCTTATGGCTTAGCCACTACTCCACCAAGCTATACCAATACTTCAAACGTGCTTCAACCAGGTGATATACTTATAACAGATTTTAGTAATAGCGCCGGTGCAAATACTGGTACTTCCATTATGAGATATTCTCCAAGCTCTGGAACTATATCACTGTTTTATAGTGAAACTGTGGGAGTGGGTCCTGTAGCTGTGGCTATAAGCCCATTAGGTAGTCCTTGGATAGCAAATTATGACCCAGGGTATATAAATCCTCTTGATGGGGCTACTACAGGAGATGGTAATGTCTTGGTTATAACACCAAACGGTACAAACTTTCCAAACAACGTAGGCATCATAGATAACAACAGCGGTGCCACTTTTAATCCTCCTACCAGTAAATTTGCAGGACCTTGGGGTCAAGCTCTTGGAGTATACAAAACACCCAGCTCTACGGTAGTAGAATTTTTTGTTACACAAGTGGAATCTGGTGCTGTACAAAGGCAAAACTTTGTGCCGGGCCATTTTAACACTGAAACCGTTACAACTCTTGGATATCTTCCAAGTGGAACAAACGCTTTTGACCCCACAGGACCTCAAGGTATGGTTTATGATCCAAAGACGGATACTCTTTATGTGGCAAGCACTCAAGATAACGCTATATACGCTTTTCCATGCGCAAGCATTATAAGTAATACAATTGCACCTATCAAGGTCTATCAGGGCTCACCTTTAGATGCCCCGCTTGGTCTTACTATGAACCCTATAAACGGCGATTTGATTACGGTAAATCAGCTAAACAACAACATGGTAGAGATAGCTCCAAATATGCAGAGCTTAAGCCAATGTCAAGAAACTTTCTCTCCTCAAGTGGTGGCTGTAAGACAAGTGGATTCTGTACCAGTTAATGCAAACACTGGTAATGGTTCTGCGTTGTTTGGGGTTTTGGCTACTACTTACAACGGAAGTTTGGTGGTTTACTATACAGATTCCAATTACAATACACTAAATGTGTTATGCACACCTGGGTACTGTCCTCCGTCAAATACTCAATCATTGTCTATGTGTAAGCCGGCTAGTGGTATATCACAACCGTTTTCTCCATGATTCATATCTAAGAGGCTAAAGGGCGCAAAGCCCTTTAGTTTTACATAATCTCTGGGGCTTTTATATTTAAAATATCAAATATAATGTCAAAGATTTTTTGTGTGGCATAAACTAAGGATATGCGTTTTTTTGTAGTGTTCTCGTCCTTGGTTATAACTTTGTGAGTGTTGTAAAACTTGTGGAAGCTTTTTGCTATATCAAGGGATAGTTTTACTACAAGGCTTGGATCTTTTTTTATAACAGCGTCAAAGAGCATATCTTTTGAAGAAAGTATTTGTTTGATAAGTTCAACTTCCTCTTCTTCGTAAGTGTAGTTATCTTTGTAAAAGCTAAATACGAAAGGTTCTTTTAGCTGTCTTTTTATACCCATTGTCCTTGCGTAAGCATACTGCACGTAAAAGACAGGATTTTCTGAGTTTTGGGCTTTTACCAAGCTTATATCTATATCAAGGGGTGTGTCGGCTTTTTTTGTCAAAAACATAAACCTTAAATTATCAGCACCTAAATCTTCTATCACTTCTTGTAACTTTATCATCTCACCGGTTCTTTTTGACATTCTTACCTCTTGTCCATCTTTAAAAAGTCTTACAATTTGAAAAAGCTCTACACTTAGCCAATCTGATGGTATGCCAAGCACTTCTAAAGCGGATGTTAGCCTTGGTATATAACCATGATGGTCAGCTCCCCATAGGTCTATAGCTTTTTTATAGCCCCTCTCATATTTGTTTAAATGATAAGCTATGTCAGATGCAAAGTATGTGTAAGACCCATCGCTTTTTCTTAGGACTCTATCCTTATCTTCGCCCTTTGATTTAAACCAAATAGCACCTTCTTTTTCTTCTAATGCGTTTTTTTCTTCTAAAAGCTTTAAAATTCTTTCAACGTCATCTTTTAACGTTCTTTCGCTAAAATATGTATCAAACTCTACGTTCAAAAGCTTTAGAGTAATTTTAATATCTTCCATAATTTTTGAAATGGCAAAATTCTTTAACTCTTCAAAGTCTATATTTCCTTTTGAAGGATGGTTTTTTAAAAACTCTTTTGCTAAATCTTTTACATAATCTCCTTTGTATCCATCCTTTGGAAAAGGATATGTATCTTGGTCTATGTAGTGGAGTATACTTTTTGTGAGTAAGTTTACTTGGTTGCCGGCATCGTTTATATAGTATTCTCTGTCTACTTTTATATCAAAAAATCTAAAAAGCCTATAAAGAACATCTCCTATAACAGCACCTCTTCCATGCCCAAGATGAAGTGGACCGGTGGGGTTTGCACTAACATATTCTAAGTTTATCTTGTCATCTTTTTTTATACCAAAAGCTTCAAAAATTGTATAATCTTTAAGGTAGTTCGTAGGATTTTCCAAAAATTCAAACAAAAGCTTTTCATAAAAACCATGAGATAGCTTCATGTTGATAAAGCCATTTAGAGCCTCTATTTTTTCGAAATGATGAAATGTCTTAAGATGTTCTGATATATTAACAGCTATATCTTGGGGTTTTTGTTTTAAGGATTTTGATAGAATAAAAGCTATGTTTGAAGCAAAATCTCCGTAAGACTCTTCTTTTGGAAGTTGTATTTGAGGGTTTGTATCAAGGTTGTATATCTTTTTAATGGTTTCTTTTAAAATATTTTTAACAACTTCTTTCATATATTTCTCCTTAGGAAGGTCTTATCACTGCTAAAAGTATTACGCATATGCCGGCTATGATTAGAAAAGGTGAAACGATCTTTATAAACTTTCCATAAGCTTTTATGTCGTTTTTAACATGTATGAAATATACGTTTAAAGCTTCCATTGGTAAGAAAAACCCAAAGACGATAGGAAGCTTCATCATAAGCCAAGGTATAGGCTTAAACCCAAGCATAGAGTACATTCCTATACCAAAAAATATCACCAAGAAAAAGGCAAAAAGTTCCAAGTTTACAAGCTTTTTATAGAATTTCCACATATAATCGTAATCACAATTTATACCTTTTTCATAGGCTACAATGGTAAAAAGCCCTAGCGATGAAGAGGCTCCAGCCCACAAAATTATAGACATGATGTGAAGAGCTTTTAATATTAGAAATATCATATCAACTCCTTTGGAAACGGTTCCAAGTAAGCTTGTTTTAGTATATACTCCTCATCAAATCTTATAGCAAAAGCTTTTAACATATAAAGAGGTACAAACAAATCCACCTTGTCTTCTTTGAAAAGTTTCAACACCTCCATAAAGTGACGCCTTTCGGCATTGCTTATCTTTCTTGAAAAGTACCCAAAAATATGCTCTAAGACGTTTATATGGCTTAATTTTCTTTTTTTTGAGTTTAACGCTTTTAAAAAATGTTTCTTGTAAGCATCTTTTACAACATCAAAATCCTCGTTTTTAGAAGATGCCACAAGCTTACCTAAAAACCTCATAATATTTTGATTGTAATACATCAATGTAAACTTATACCTTGTATGAAAGTTTATAAGTTCACTGTAGTCTTTCATATTTTTAAAGGTATTTTTTAAATCCGCGATGGCAAATATCTTTGTCAAAAAATCATGTTTTATATCATCGTCTAAAAGTCTTTTTTCTTCTTCTATGGGATAATCTGGAAAAGCTTCCAAAAGCTCCCTGGCAAAAAAACCAGGACCTTTACCAAGGCTTTGCCCGTTTTCGTGAAAATACTTTGCGCTGTAAACTCCGCAAGAAGGGGATTTTGATTTTAAGATGGCACCGTCTATATCTAAATCTTTTACAAAATTTTTAGAAAATTCTATCATCTTTTGGCTAACATCTAATCCAGTGGAAGGTTGTATAAGTCTTAAGCTATCGTCTTTTTTTTGAATTAAGATTGGGTCTCTTGGTATGCCAAGGCCTATTGCTACTTCTGGACATACTTTTATTACATTTACAAAATTTGATATGCTTTTAACAAAATCATCGCTTATAAAAGCTCCGTTGTATCTACAGGCTTCAAAAAAGCAAGAGCTTACAAGGATATTAGGCTTTACCAACAGCTTCATCCAAAGCGTTTAAAAATATGTCTATACGATTTTCTACCTTGTCTTTTTCTTTTTCTTCCTTGAAATGTTCTAAGGCTTTTTGTTTTAGAGCTGTTTTATCTATAGTTTTTTTACCTTTTATCTCTTCGCATAGAAAATCAGACACCGCCAAGAGTTTTTTACAACGCTTTGTAGCTTTGAACTTACAATCTACAATAGTATCGTTTTCTTTTTTTATAAAAAGCTCAAGACGATGACATCCTTCTTTGCAAAGGCCATACATTAGACCTTCTAAGTTTTCTGAAACTTCATTTTTAAGACCAGCCTTCAAATACTCATCTACCTTCATTTATAAGCACCTCCGCTATTTGGATTGCATTTGTAGCAGCACCTTTTCTTATGTTGTCTGCCACTACCCACATGCTTATACCGTTGTCAAAGGCTCTATCTTTTCTTATCCTTCCCACAAACACTTCATCCCTTCCTTCCACCACTATTGGTATTGGGTATACAGAGTCCTTTGGCTCATCCATAAGTATTACACTTGGAGCTTTTCTTAAAAGTTCTCTTATCTTTGGAACATCGGGCTCTTTCTTTAACTCTAAACTTATAGCTTCCGAATGACCATAAAATACAGGTACTCTTACAGTGGTAGCAGATACTCTTATATCGTTGTCATGAAGCATCTTTCTTGTTTCGTTTAACATTTTTGTTTCTTCTTTGGTATATCCATCTTCTAAAAATACATCTATATGAGGTATCACGTTAAAAGCTATACGTTTTGGCAACACGCTATTTGGTTCTATTCTTTTCTTTTGGCACCAGTTTTCCGTTTGGGTTTTTAGCTCTTCTATAGCCTTAGCTCCAGCCCCTGATACCGCTTGATATGTAGATACTATAATCTTTGATATACCAAACTCATCGTATATAGGCTTTATAGCCACGAGCATCTGAATGGTGGAGCAGTTTGGATTTGCTATTATGCCTTTATGCTTTTTTACGTCTTCTTTATTTACCTCTGGAACCACTAAAGGCACATTTTCATCCATTCTCCAAGCAGAAGAGTTGTCTATAACCACTACTCCATCTTTGGCAAACTTTGGAGCCCATTCTTTGCTTACGCTAGAGCCTGCCGAAAAAAGTGCTATATCTATACCTTTAAAAGAATCTTGCTTTTCTAAAGCCTCTACCTTATATTCACAACCTTTGAAGGTAAGTGTTTTGCCTTCTGATTTTAAAGAGGCAAAAAGCCTAAGCTCTTTTACGGGAAAGTTTCTTTCTTCCAAAACCTTTAAAAACGCTCTTCCTACTTCACCAGTAGCCCCTACTATCGCAACATTTACCATATAGATAAGTATTATAATAAATTAGAAGCTATTCTGCAACGGATTTTCTGTATAATATACTTATATGGAAATGAAGGATGTATTGAAGTACCTCTGGAAAGGTTTTTCTTATCTTATAGTGGCTTATGGATACTATCTATTTTACGTATTTTGCCTCGATACATTTTATAGGTTTTATAGCTATAACAAATCCCAATATTTTGCAGGATTTGTAACACTTATAGCTATAGGTATAGGCTTTGGTATTTGGCTTTTGGGGAAGAAAAAAGAAGCATGAGATTTTTTGTAGGTATTTTTACTACCAAAAAGTTAGAAGAGCATATAAATAGATTAAAAGATGAATTATCAGATGCAATATTGGGAAAATGGGTAGAGCCTCAAAACCTTCATATTACGTTGCAGTTTGTAGGTAATGTAGAAGAGCCAAAAAGAGTAAATCTTCTTTACAATCTTGAAGAGATATCGGAAAACTTTTCACCTTTTACAGTGGCTTACACTGGTGTAGGGGCTTTTCCAAACACAAGCAAGCCTCGTATTCTTTGGATAGGCATATCAAAAGGGGCAAACAGTTTAAAGGTTTTGGCAAACAAGATAGTAAAAGCCAACGCTAAAAGTGGTATAGAACCAGAATCAAAACCCTTCTATCCACACGTAAGTATATGTAGAATAAATGAAATAACCTCAAATAAAATCTACCCGTTTATGAGAAAACATAAAGATATATTCTTTTTAGAAGAGGAAATAAACAAAATAGCTCTTGTTAAAAGCTCACTTACAAGTGTAGGACCTATATATACAATAGTTGAGGAATTTTATTTAAAAGGGAGTGATATCAGAACATGAGCACTTATAAAGAAGCAGGTGTAGACATAGAAAAAGCCGATCGTTTTGTGGGCTTTTTGAAAGAAAGACTTTCTAATCTCAATAAAAACCTAACACAAGCGCTTCCTTTTGGTGCTTTTGCGGCAGGATTTTTGGTAGAAGATTGTGATTTGGTGATAACTTCTACTACAGATGGGGTAGGTACCAAGCTAAAGATAGCTCAAAGTGTAAATATACACAACACCGTTGGTATAGACTTGGTAGCTATGAATGTCAACGACATAATAACCACTGGCTCAACGCCAAAGGCTTTTTTGGATTATATAGCCATAGGAAAAATAGAAGATAGCCTCATAAACCCTTTGATAGATGGTATTATTAGAGGTTGTGAAGAAGCTTGTACGCCTTTAGTGGGCGGGGAAACGGCAGAGATGCCTAGTTTTTACAAAGAGGGAGAATACGATTTGGCTGGATTTTGTATAGGCATATGCAAAAAGGACGATGTGATAACTGGATCCAATATAGAAGAAAACGATATTATAATAGCGCTACCGTCATCTGGGTTTCACAGCAACGGTTTTTCTCTTATAAGGCATGTTTTGGAAAAGCAAAATCTTACATACCATGCTTATGTAAACGAATTTGGTAAAGAGCTTTGGGAAATATTGCTTACACCTACTAGAATATATGTGAAAGATATTTTAGACCTAAAAAGCAAAATAAAGATAAAAGGCATGGCTCATATAACAGGCGGTGGAATCCCTGGCAATTTACCAAGGGTTATACCAGATGGATTAAAAGCGATTGTATATAACTACGATATACCTGATTTATTTTTATGGTTTCAAAAGCTTGGAAACATAGATAAAAAAGAAATGTATAAAACCTTCAACATGGGTATAGGGTTTATGGCCGTAATAGACGAGAAAGATAGGGATATTGCCTTAAGTATTTTAAAAGATGCTTTTGTGGTAGGGCATATTGAAAGTTCTAAAGATGGTCAAAAAATTGTTTTAAATGACGTATAGTCATAAAAATTGAGTATAGTCATAACTAATCAAAAATTAATACATACATTAATATTATCAACTTAAAGGAGGTTGCATGTATGTTTGAATATAGCGATGTGGTTTTGGATCACTTCCTTAACCCAAGAAACGTAGGGGTTTTGGAAGATGCCAACGGCGTAGGCCAATGT